>CAZXTD010000103.1:0-1114 GCA_964643575.1 uncultured Glaciecola sp.
CAGATACGGCGTATTACGTAACCGCCGGTGTCAGAACAGGTAAATGGACACCGCATCTTACGTTCCAAGCAAGAGACGGTCGAGGCGACATTAAATTTCTTGATAGAGTTGCGCAGTTACCAGCAGAAATTCAACCGACTATAGGCGGCGCAGTAACAGGCCTACAAGCTTTATTTTTTGAAGATTATACTATGACGACCGTTGGCGTTAGGTACGATTGGAGTACAAGCATCGCATTAAAAGGCGAAGTGACCAAGTACGATAATAAAATTGAACCTTTAATCAATCCAGACGATCCAATTGACACTACCTTAGTTAATGTAAGCGTTAATTACGTTTTCTAAAACTTTCAGAAATGCTATATCGCTTTTGTAATTAAAGATTTTTTGTTAACTATTTTTGCGATAACTCATATAAAAACGACGCTTAATAGCGTCGTTTTTATATTCAATAAATACAGACAACTTTTTACAGACATCAATTTTCAGAAAAACGCAATATTTCTTTAGTGGAATTCATATCTTTATCGATACTATGAATTTTGAGTGCTTTGGCGAGCACAATTTGGTTTTGCTCGGTATAAATAAACTCAGAAGCAGCTAAGTAGTGGTTGTTTTCGGTAATACAAGCAAATTTGTCAATATCCACATAATTTACCCAGCCAATAACGACCCCCGGCATCAGCATTCTGCCCACGAGTTGTGCGGTTTTCTCGCTTATTGTGACTGAGCTGCCAAATACAGGTTTATCGCTCATGCTCACAGCTGTTTTATCATCTAATACTAACTTGAGTATTGGATTGGCTTTTGACAATTCTCGTACCCTTCCTTTTGTCGTGTATTGAAGTATATTTGTAGGTGTAGCAGACATCATTTGCCCCTGACCAAGCGCTTAATGAGCTAAAATACATCTCACTTAAGTTAGATTTAACTTCAGATTATAGGTACGATAAGTTATCACGTTCATTAAACGTGTTCGTGATGCAGATCAATAGATACTAATTAAAGGAAACAGCATTTTGTCTAAGCGCTTATTCAAATTCATGTTTGGTCATATTAAACCAACTCTTTTTACAAACAAATTATGTGTTTTCACCTTACTTATTGCGTCGGCA
>CAZXTD010000103.1:1124-14711 GCA_964643575.1 uncultured Glaciecola sp.
CATTGTTTTCTGCTCACGCGCAAGAAAATAACTCAAATACTTCTAATAAGCACCTGGATGGCTTTATTGATATTGCATTTGGCGAACAAACTGACCAAGTCTTATTGCAGTTGGAGACCACCCAAATTGGACAAACCATGTTGTTTCAAAGTAGCTTGCCTCAGGGCATTGGTTCAAATGATATTGGCCTTGACCGAGGTCAGTTGGGTGAAACACGCTTAATCAAATTTGAACGTTTTGGCAATAAGGTTTTATTGAAGCAATTAAATACTCAATATCGTGCGATGAGTGACAACCCTGCCGAGCAGCAAAGCATAGATGAAGCATTCGCAGACTCCGTTATTGCAGGATTTGAAATTGAAGAAGAGACTGAGCAATTTATATCAATCGACTATACCTCTTTTTTATTATCAGATATTCATGGAATAGGCGAGCGATTGAGCCGAAGCGGACAGGGTGCTTACAGCGTCGATAAATCTCGCTCAGGTATATTTAGGCCGCGTACCAAAGCGTTCGAAAAGAATACTGAACTTGAAGCACTTGTGACGTTTTCTGGCTCACCGTCTGGCCAGTACATAAGAGATGTTTCTCCCGACGCGAAAAGTGTAACCGTGCATCTTCATCATTCGTTTATTGAACTTCCAGATGACGGTTATCAGCCCCGAATATTCCACCCATACTCAGGTTTTTGGAAGCATTCATATATCGATTACTCAGTGCCAATCGAGGATGCAATGGAGCAAAAGTATATTCCGCGTCATCGACTCGCTAAAAAAGATCCTAGCGCAGAAAAAAGTGAAGCCGTTGAGCCGATTGTTTATTACCTAGACCCAGGCATTCCTGAACCTGTAATGAGTGCCTTAAGAGAAGGTGCAAAGTGGTGGAATCAAGCTTTTGAAGCCGCAGGATATATAGACGCATTTCAAGTGAAGGTATTGCCAGAAGGCGCGGACCCGATGGATATTCGTTATAACGTTATTCAATGGGTACATAGAGCAACGCGAGGTTGGTCTTATGGCAGCTCGGTGATTGACCCTCGCACAGGTGAGATTTTGAAAGGACATGTCACCCTTGGTAGTTTAAGAGTCAGGCAAGACTTTTTGATAGCAGGAGCATTTACCGCACCCTACACGTCACAAGACCCTGATATCCAAGAAGAATTAACGCTGGCGCTGAATAGAATTAAACAATTGTCGGCGCACGAAGTGGGTCACACTTTGGGTATTGCTCACAACTTTGCGGCAAGCGAAAACGAACGGGCTTCGGTAATGGACTATCCACATCCATACATTAAATTAGATAATGGGAAAGTGATATTATCAGAAGCGTACGATGATAAAATAGGAGATTGGGACAAGTATACAATTGCTTATGGATATCAAGATTTTGCTGAAAACATTGACGAAAATGAGGCGCTTTTAGCGTTAGTTTCAAATGTGCAAAATGCAGGTCTTAATTATAAGTCGGATCCAGACGCACGCATTCCTAAGCGAGCTTCAGCAAATGGTCATTTGTGGGACAACGGACAAAACCCTATTGTTGAATTTGAGCGAGTGAGTGCCTTACGTGACTTTGGCCTAAAGAACTTTGGTCGTGATAACCTGCCTTTTGGTACTGAGTATTCTGATCTTGAACGCCGTTTAGTGCCACTGTTTTACTCGCATCGTTACCAGCTAGATGCACTAGTTAAACAAATTTCTGGCATCAACTATCACTATGCAGTTAAGGCTGCCGACAACGCAAAATCTAGCATACCGCAGGTTACTTTTGTTGATGGTAAGTCACAAAACAAAGCGCTCGAATTGTTAGTTGACAGTGCCAGTGCTTCGTATTTAAGTATGGACGAAAGGATCTTAGCTTTGATTCCGCCAAAAGCTTACGGAAGTTCGCGTACTAGAGAAAGCATGCCAACAAGGATGGGGATAGCATTTGACCCTATTACCGCAGCAGAATCAGTTTCGGGATACACCTTAAATATTCTATTGCAAAGCGAACGATTAAATCGATTGTCTTTGCAGCACAGTCTTGATAGCAGCGTACCCTCGGTTACCGAGGTAGTATCAAAAGTGTTTGATACTATTATAAAAAATAATAGTAAGGACGTGCTTGAGCAGCGCTTAAAGCAAGTCGCACTTTCAGTATTCTTTGATACGCTGAGCGACGATGAACTAGCTGCCGATGTGAAGCTAAGTTTGCAGGCCCAACTGCTTGCATATCAGCAATGGCTAAAAAAGAACGACAGAAAGCTTGCCAATGCTGTGATTAACAAACACATTGAGCATTACTGGGAGCATGGTACCTGGCCAATGAGCGTTGCAATTAAACCTATGCCACCGGGTTCGCCTATTTAACGTCATCCCGTCGAAGGACGGGATCTCTTTGACTTACAATAATTCTTATTGCCGCTTTAAATTACTCTGCTGTAGCGCAGTTGGTGCAAAGGGGTTTTTAAATATGCATCAAAGTTCATACAAATATTTCGTACTAACAAACGTCCACGAGGATGAATTTTAATTTCAAATTGATCATTGCTTAGTAGCTTATCTTCTTCGAAAGAGTGTAAGCCTTGTAAACTGTTTTCAAAATATTTGTCGAAAGCAATATTATAGCGCTTACCAAAGTCTAATTTATCCACATAAAAGTTACACATAAGTTGATGAATAAGCGCTCGATGAATTTCGTCTTGATGGCTTAAACTCAACCCTTTTTCAATTAATGGGAACTCTTGCTTATCGCCACTTATATTCCTAGTCGAATCGCTAATAGATACGCATTTGCTATGGGTTTGAGCGGCTGTTTCAGATGTGAGGGCATCGATTGCTCGATAATATTCACTCGGCTTTTTTACATTTTGTGAATAAGCATTTTGTAAGTTGCTAATAGATGACACGCCAAAGCCGAGCAAGCATGGAGACTGATCGCTTGTATATCCTTGAAAGTTGCGGCCTAAAGAGCGACTTTTTGCGGCAACACTTAATTCATCAGTCGGTTTGGCGAAATGGTCCATACCAATAAATTCGTAACCTTGGTCAACTAAGCCTTTAATGCACTGGCGGAAAAGGTCAAATTTTTCATCGCTCCCCGGTAACCAATGGTCTTTAATTTTGCGTTGGGCAGGGAACAATTGCGGCATATGCGCATAGCTAAAAAGCGAGATGCGGTCGGGATCCATGCGCTTAACTTGTTTGAGTGTTTCAGTAACGCTTTGTTTATGCTGGTCGGGCAGGCCGTATATTAGGTCAATATTTATTGAGCTAAAACCAATTTCTCGCGCGTGCTTAATTAAGTCCCTAACAAACTTTGTACTTTGCACTCTATTGATTTTTTCTTGTACTTTTTTATTAACGTCTTGCACACCAATACTGAGTCGATTAAAGCCGAGAGCATATAGGTCATTAATATACGATAGCTCAATTTCACGAGGGTCAATTTCAATACTTTGTTCAATGGTCTGGTTAATGCGGTATGCATTTTTTACAGCAGTTAATATTTTTGCCAGTTGTTTTTTGCTTAAAAAACTGGGTGTGCCACCACCAAAATGTATTTGATCAACAACAAACTGGCTAAATTGCTGACTACGTAAGTTAATCTCTTTGATTAAGTATTCTATGTATTTGTCAACCTTGTCTTGATTACGCGTAACTATTTTATTGCAACCGCAGTAGTAACAAAGAGAATGACAAAACGGGATGTGTAAATACAAAGACAAACTCTTAGGTGATTGGCCATCTGTTTTGCAAATTTTTAATACTGCGTCAGAAAAGTCTGTTTCAGTGAAGTCATTGTGAAAACTTACTGCAGTAGGATAAGAAGTGTATCTTGGACCTGCCGTGTTGTATTTGGCCAGCATTGTTTTGTCGAAAAAATCAGAAATAAGCATGTGATGCATCCACAAGGGAAATATAATGCGGCTATGGTAAAACAGCTCGTCCTGACACAAATTGATCTGGATTAAGCTTTCAATACTTTCATTGATACGTTTCTATCAAAACAACTAATTTCTCTTATTCGGTTAAACACATTAACCTTGTTTTAACATATTTCATATAGGGAATGCACAATGGCCGAACTTTTTTTGGTGCGCCATGCACAGGCGTCATTTGGTGCTCAAAACTACGATAAGTTGAGTGAGTTGGGTCATGAGCAGTCTACATTGCTTGGAAAGTACTTCGCTTCTCATGATGTTTCCTTTGATACTGTTATCACCGGAACTATGCAGCGCCAAGTCGAAACATCACAAGGCATTCATCAAAGTATAAAGTCGCTAAGTTTTCAACAAGACAGTGGCTGGAATGAATTTGATTTTACAGCCATTGTCAGTGCATATTTGGCTATTCATCCTAAACAAAAGCCGTCGGCAGACTCACCTCGTAGTGATTGGTATCGAGTGCTAAAAAAGGCAATGCTAGCTTGGTCTCAAAATGAGCTCAACAACTACAAGGGAGAATCTTGGCAGGATTTTGTGAGTCGAGTCGATGTATCTGCGCACAAAATTAAAAAATCAGATTCGCGAAAAGTATTGGTTGTAAGCTCTGGTGGTGCAATGGCGGTGTTTTTAATGCTGTTATTAAACTTATCAATAGAACAAGCAATTGGCTTTAATTTACAAATTAAGAACACCAGCGTAAACCACTTTTACTTTAATTCGAAAGGCTTCCAATTAAGCAGCTTTAATAACGTGCCGCATTTAGAGCAAGCCGAACTTAAGCATTTAATCAGCTACAGCTAAATAGCAATAACAATAAGGAGACTATGATGGACTTTGATCATAGCGAAAAAACACAAGCTCTCATGCAAAAGTTAACTGACTTTATGCATCAAGAAATTTATCCAATTGAAGATGAATACCATCAACTTGTTGCAAACAATGATGACCCATGGAAAACACCTGCACTAATGCAGACCTTGAAGGAAAAGGCGAAAGCCCAAGGTTTATGGAACTTGTTTTTGCCCAAAGAATATTTGCCTCATGGAGCGGGATTAAGCAATCTTGAATACGCGCCGCTTTGCGAGATTATGGGTCGAGTGTTGTGGAGCTCTGAAGTTTTTAATTGCAGTGCGCCTGATACTGGCAATATGGAAGTGTTGGCCAAGTATGGCAATCAACAACAACAGGAAAGCTGGTTATTACCTTTACTTAAGGGAGAAATTCGTTCCGCTTTTGCGATGACTGAGCCAGAGGTTGCATCAAGTGATGCGACCAATATCGAAACTCGCATCGAAAACAAAGGCGACCACTACCTAATAAATGGCAGAAAGTGGTACACCAGCGGTGCAATGAATAACAATTGTAAGATCATGATTGTAATGGGCAAAACTGACGTAAACGCGCCGAGGCACTCACAGCAGTCACAAATTTTGGTACCGCTAGACACCGACGGCGTGACTATTGTTAGGCCTATGTCTGCCATGGGATATTTAGATGAACCCATTGGCCATGCTGAAGTCTTGTTTGAAAATGTTAAAGTGCCTATCGACAACCTTGTTGTTGGCGAAGGCAAAGGCTTTGAAATAGCGCAAGGCCGCTTAGGACCGGGGCGTATTCACCATTGCATGCGCTTAATTGGTTGTGCACAACGAGCCTTGGATATGACTTGTGAACGGGTTGAGCAGCGAATTGCTTTTGGCCAACCTTTAAGTAAGCAGCAATCGGTAAGAGAGAGTATTGCTCAAATGTACTGTAAAATTGAACAGGCTCGACTACTGACACTAAAAGCGGCAGACCATATGGATAAGTACGGTAACAAAGTAGCCAAAAACATTATTGCCGCCATAAAAATTGTTGCACCTAAAATGGCCTGCGAAGTTATAGACGAAGCTATACAAATACATGGTGCAGCGGGCACATCACAAGATACGATACTGTCTGCAACCTTGGCCTATGCCCGCACAATAAGGCTAGCCGATGGACCAGACCAAGTCCATATGATGCAATTAGGCAAAAATTTAGCGGCTGGTCGTAAGTAACTCAGCCTTTACACAACAAATTTAATAGGAATATGTTTATGAAAGCGATTGTTTGCAAGGATTTTGCTCCTGTGTCTAAGTTGTCTTTTGAAGATGTGCCAGACCCTACGGCCAAAGCCGGTGAAGTTGTGCTCGATGTAGCCGCAGCCGGTGTTAACTTCCCTGATAGCTTGCTAGTGCAAGGTTTATATCAAATGAAACCGCCTCTGCCATTTATTCCTGGCAGCGAGGTTGCCGGCACAATAAGCCAAGTGGGTGAAAAAGTTCCCTACTTAAAAGTCGGAATGCGTGTAATCGGTGTTTGTCAGTTGGGCGGTTATGCTCAAAAGGTCGCCGTGCCCATGAACCAAGTTATGCCAATACCCGATAATATACCTTTTGACGAAGCTGCAGGTTTAACCACTGCTCATGCAACGGCACATCATGCCTTAAAACAAAGAGCGCAAATTAAAGAAGGTGAAACACTTCTTGTCACAGGTGCTGCTGGCGGCACAGGCTTGGCAGCTGTGCAAATAGGCAAAGCTTTAGGTGCGAAGGTAATTGCGGTTTGTTCAACTGACGAAAAGTGCGCTGTGGCCAAAAAAAATGGGGCCGATATTACGATTAATTATACCCAACATGACCTAAAAGATACCGTAAAAAGCTTAACCGATGGTAAGGGTGTAGACGTTGTTTATGAATGCGTGGGCGGTGATACATTTGCTGCGTGTACACGTGTAATGGCGTGGGCAGGTCGATTGTTAGTCATCGGGTTTGCGGGTGGTGAAATTCCAAAATTTCCAGTCAATTTAGCGTTAGTGAAAGGTTTTTCAGTAGTGGGCGTTTTTTGGGGCTCGTTTGTGCAGCATCAACCTAAAGACTTCATGGATAATATGCAAGAGCTTGTAAAATGGTATGGCGAAGGCAAAGTTAAAGTGGTGGTAGATACTGCATATGCTTTGCATGATGCTGTAAGTGGTGTGGAAAAAGTGACTTCTCGCCAAGTAATGGGCAAGGTCGTGTTGTTGCCATAGTGAGTAAAAAGTAACAGCTAAAAAAATGACCTCCGGGGAGGAGGTCATCAAAATGGCAAAGTTGCCTTTGCCTACCATGTTGAAAGGGTAATCAACAGGTGATTAACTTTTAAATTCTGTCCACCAAGACCTTTGATACTTGGTTTTCTTGCAAACCTTGCTCAGTGATCCAAGCTTGTAAGGTTTTGCCGTCTTTTTCTGGCGCTTTCAAATGCTTTTTTGGCATCTTTTTCACTAAAATAGTGCCAACATCTACGGCGTCATTCAGCACAGCAACTCTAATCAAACTATTGCCGCCGCACGATATGCCGCTGTAATAATCTCTTAATTGCAAATTGTAGTCAGACCTAACCGACCTCATTTTTTTACGCAATTCACCTTTGTCATTAGTTTTCACAATTGCGCAAATATTTGCTAAGGCTTCCTCTATACTCGCTTGTGCTTGGTAAGAGCTAAGCAGACTGACACATGCAATGGTAGAGATAAGTAATTTTTTCAACATGATACTTCTCCAAATTTCTTCAAACTCGGTAAGTACTATACAAAACAAGAGGGGGGTAAAAAGACATGCTGATGATACAAAGGTATTGGTGTATATACGTCTTTACACTAATACCTTGTTTTATGGCGAATACAGGGATTTATTTTGTTATGGCTTGTTTTACCAAGCGGTAACACCGCCATCTATCGCAATATTTTGTCCATTCATATATGTATTGCCCGGCGATAATGTGAGTACCATCACGTTAACTATTTCATCGATAGTGCTGATTCGTTTCATGGGGCTACCTATGCCAAGTTTCTGTTTATCTTCAGTTGTCGATAAGCCTTCTATATTCATGATATCGGTTGGACTGAAAAAGGGGCATATTGCGTTAGTACGAACGTTGTATCGAGCATATTCGACAGCTGCAGTGCGCGTTAAGCCGATAACGGCATGTTTGGCCGCGCTGTATGCTCCGCCTTTTGGCGCGCCTCCAATACCTGCAAGCGAGCTTACATTTAAAATATGACCACCACCAGAGGCTAACATAGCTTGTATTTGATATTTCATACCAAATGCAACGCCTTTTACATTGATATCAAACTGCTGATCAAAAATTTCGCCGGTAAGCTTATGGCTTGGTGCTTGGTCGTGGGCAACGCCGGCATTATTTACGGCAATAGTCAATTTTCCAAATTCTTTTAGAGCAAGGTTAACCAGTAGTTCTGAGTTTTCTTCAAGGCTAACGTCAGCATCTTGAGTTATGCACTCGTCAGGAAACGCTAGAGCACTTTTTGTTTGCTCCAGACCCTCGTGGTTAATATCACTTAAAACGAGCTTACAACCTCTCTGATTGAGAGCGATGGCTAGTGCTCTGCCAAATCCACTTGCTGCTCCGGTAATAATTGCGGTTTGCTCCGAAAAATCTAGTAGTGCATCCAAAGTACTTCTCCTTTAAAAATTAATTTTTATAAAATTGTATGGCTAAACGTATCAATTCTTCACCTACGTCTTCTTGCAAAAAATGTCCGCCATCTTTGAGAAGTGCGTGGTTTTGTTTATTGCAGCCTGGTATCAGCTTTTGAAATACTTTCTCGCCTCCAGCCGTTATAGGATCTTTGTCGCTAAAGGCGGTTAAAAAGGGTTTGCTAAACTGTTTAAGTTTTTCCCAAGCAAGCCTGTTGTTATTGGACTCAGGATCATCAGGGCTGATAGGCACCAACATTGGAAATTTGCGAGGGCCCGCTTTATAGCGCTCATTGGGAAATGGCGCGTTATAAGCATCCACGATCTCTTCTATTAGGTCTTTGTGCGTGGCTCGTTGAATAATTTTCCCGATGTTAAAGTCGGGGCTTGACTGTGAAAACTGCTGCCAATCTAAAAAGTCTTGACCCGGATGATGGTCACCTGTGGGCAAAAAGGTATTAGCGGCAACACAAGTACTGAACAATTCACTTCGTTCAGCAAGTATTCTCAACCCAAGTAAGCCTCCCCAATCTTGGCATATAAGATTAATATTGCTGAGGCTTAGCTGGTCTATAAATTGGTTAAGCCAATCAAGGTGGTGTGCGTAAGTGTAGGCTTCCTGTTCTTCGTATTTGTGCGACTTTCCAAAGCCAATTAAATCAGGTGCTATTACTCTAAAACCTGCTTCTACCGCGTAGTCTATCATATGGCGATAGAGGTAACTCCAGCTTGGTTCGCCATGTAGCATTAATATTATTGGGTCATCTTTGTAACCAAAATCGACGTAGTGCATTAACAACTCATCGACGCCTTGTGATTTATCCCATTGACCTGCTACGTTAATGTAATGGGCTTGATAGCTATATCCGGGTAAGTTTTCAAATCGTTCGGGTGGAGTTTCTAACACTTGCATGAAACAAGACTTCCTTAAATTAACGGCCAATAAATTTACATTCTATTAACATTATGCGTTAAGCGTTTTCTACTCGCAATCATTCATATGAATAAATGCTTATAAACTTTTAAATGTGTCAGGATAATTAGGCTTAAGCACCTGTTTTTATTCTTTTACAATCGCTTAGACAATGTTAAGTGGGGTCTTCGGTTATCACTATGTGCAAATCAAGTTGGCTTATTCACAAACATAAAAGCAATAAATTAGTGCGAAGGTCAGACTTGTTTTAACCTTTTGTTAAAATAACGTTTATAGAGATTTCATATGACAAATTCGCAAAACCAATCAGATAGTGCAGTTGTTGTTCATCAATTACATGGCAATGTGTGTGTCATTAGTATGCAAAATACGCCGGTCAACGCTTTGTCTAAAGCCATTCGTATTGGCTTGCTCGAGGCTATCAATACTGCCAACGCAGATGATTCGGTTGAGGCGATTGTTATCAACAGCAATCTTGCTTTATTTAGTGCAGGTGCCGACATCAGCGAGTTTTCTGGTGGCGATTTATCGCCCATGCTACCTGAAGTGCTCAATGTGATTGAATCTAGCCCCAAACCAATTGTTGCGGCTATAAATGGAGGTGCATTTGGCGGCGGGCTAGAGTTGGCTTTAGCTTGTCACTACAGGGTTACGGTTAACAAAAATAAGGTAGGCTTGCCTGAGGTTCATCTTGGCATATTGCCAGGCGCGGGCGGCACACAACGACTACCTCGGTTAGTGTCGGCAGATAAAGCCTTGCAAATCATCGTTAGTGGAGCGCCTACCCCAGTAGAGCACCTGACAGAGCTCTTCAGCGATATTGTAACAAGCGATGCGCTTTTAGACGCTGCAATTACATGTGCTGAACAAGCTATAGGTAAAGATTTACCTACAGCTAAAAACGTTAAATTAAGTGCCACCGAACAAACAAACACTATCTTTGCTCAAGTGAAAAAGCAGACAGCAGCAAAAGCGCGCGGTTTTGTTGCGCCATTTAAGTGTATTGAAGCCGTCGAGGCTGCATACGAACTGGAATTTAACGACGGTCTTCGCAAAGAAGGTGAGCTTTTCATGGAATGCATGAAAACTCCTCAAGCACGCGCTCAACAACACTTTTTCTTTGCTGAACGTGCCGCAGCAGCCTTGCCAAATATTGATAAAAGCACCTCAGCAAGAGATGTTCAGTCGGTCGCTATTATAGGTGCAGGCACCATGGGCGGAGGTATCGCGATGAACTTTGCCAATGCCGGTATTCCAGTAGTCATGCTTGAGTTAGAACAAACAGCGCTTGATAAGGGCTTAGCACTGATACGCAAGAATTACGAAAATTCTGCGAAAAAAGGCAAGCTAACGCAAGAACAAGTTGAAAAACGTATGTCTTTGTTACAAGGCACAACACAATATGAAGATCTGTCATCTGTTGATTTGGTGATTGAAGCTGTGTTTGAAAAAATGTCGGTGAAAAAAGAGGTGTTTGCTGCGCTAGATAAAGTTTGTAAGCCAGGTGCGATACTGGCAAGCAACACATCAACGCTAGACTTAGATGAAATTGCTCAAAGTACATCGCGCCCCCAGGACGTAATTGGTCTGCATTTCTTTTCACCGGCCAACGTAATGAAGCTACTTGAGATAGTCCAAGGTGAAAAAACCAGCGACGAAGTCATCAAAACTGCAATGAAACTGGCTAAGACTATTCGTAAAGTTGGTGTATTAGTGGGTGTGTGCTTTGGTTTTGTTGGCAATAGAATGATTGAAGTATACGGACGCGAAGCAAATCGCTTAATGCTTGAGGGCGTTAGTCCAGAGCGTATCGATAAAATTATTTATGACTTTGGATTGCCTATGGGGCCATTTACGATGGGTGACATGGCAGGCCTTGATATCGGCTATTTTGTTAGACAATCCCGCAAGTCGTTTATCGAGCACGACCCATCCTATTGCGTAGTGGCAGATGAATTAGTCGAAGCCGGAAGAGTCGGATTAAAAGCAGGCAAGGGTGTGTATTTATATGAAGGTGGAAGCCGTCAACCTATTCCTGATCCTTCGGTGATGGATATTGCCAAGCAAAAAGCCGTTTCACTGGGTATTGAGCAACGTGAAGTATCTGACCAAGAAATTTTGGAACGTTGCATCTTTCCACTCATAAACGAAGGTGCAAATATTCTGCAAGAAAAAATCGCCCAGCGAGCCAGTGACATCGATGTGATTTATGTATACGGCTATGGTTTTCCTGTTTACAGAGGCGGTCCAATGAAATACGCGGATGAAATTGGCCTAGATAAAGTTCTTTCAAGGATGGAATATTATCAAGAAAGCTTAGGCGAATATGGCAAACATTGGTTTACACCGTCAGCACTATTAAAAGAACTAGTTGAAAAGAACAAGACATTTTCTAGCGTAAAAGCGTAATTTCTAGCGTTAAAGCGTTATTTAAAAAGAGGTAAGAACAACATGCAAAATTATAAAGCGCCTGAGCGCGACACTTTATTTGTGACACATGAGCTTCTTGATATGCAAAACCATTATCAAAAGCTTGGTTTTGATGAAGTAAGTGAAGACTTGGTTCGCGCAATTTACACCGAAGCGGGTAAGTTTGCCGAAAATATATTAGCGCCGATTAATGCTATTGGTGACCAAGAGGGCTGTAAATTCGATGATGGCGTAGTCACTACACCAACTGGCTTTAAAGAAGCTTATGCGCAATACGTAGAAGGCGGATGGCCTTCAATGGCCCATAGCGAAGAATTTAACGGCCAGGGCTTACCTTATTCTTTAGCTACTTCAATCGCAGAATGGTTTTCTGGTGCCAACCATTCATGGGCAATGTATCCGGGTTTGAGCCAAGGTTGCATGGAAACACTCAAGAGCCACGGAACGAAAGAACAACAAGATATGTTCCTTAATAAACTCATTGAAGGAACCTGGACTGGCACAATGTGCTTAACCGAGTCTCACTGCGGTTCGGATTTGGGCATGCTAAAATGTAAGGCCGAGCCTAATGAAGATGGCACATATAGCCTTACAGGTACAAAAATATTTATCTCGGCAGGTGAGCACGATATGTCTGAAAATATCGTGCATATCGTCCTTGCGCGTTTGCCAGATGCACCTGCAGGTACACGCGGCATTTCATTGTTCATCGTTCCTAAGTTTAATCTTGACGCTAACGGAGAAGTTGCCGACAGAAACGCGGTTAAATGCGGCTCTATTGAGCACAAAATGGGCATCAAGGCGAGCGCAACTTGTGTTATTAATTTTGACGGTGCTAAAGCGCAGTTAATTGGAGAGCCAAACCGCGGCCTAAACTGCATGTTCACATTTATGAACGTTGCACGCATAGGCACAGGTGTAGAAGGTTTATCTGCAATTGAAGCGGCGTTTCAAGGGGCCCTTGCTTACGCACAAGACCGCGTGCAGTTTAGGTCGATGACCGGCGTCAAAAATCCAGATTTACCTGCCGACCCTATCATTGTGCATCCTGATGTACGTCGTATGCTGTTGACGCAAAAGTCATTAGCTGAAGGTAATCGTGCTTTAGCCAACTACTGCATGAAGTTAGTAGATGTCGCTACTTATGGTAAAGACGAAGCTCAAATGAAGCTCGCTGAAGCAAAGCTGGCACTACTCACGCCAATTGTAAAAGCGTTTTTGACTGAAACCGCACAAGAAGCCACAAGTTATGGCATGCAAGTTTACGGTGGACACGGCTATATTGCTGAGTGGGGCATGGAACAGCTAGCACGTGATACACGTATTTGTACCATGTACGAGGGTACAACGGGTATTCAGGCAATTGATTTGCTAGCGCGTAAAATCATGGGCTCAAATGGTGAGTTATTAAATGTGTTTACTCAGGAAATAAAAACATATTGTGGCTCTATTCGCGGTGCTACTCAGTTTGATGCTTGGACGAACGCGGTTGATTCACACGTAGACGAGTGGCTTCAAATTACCAAAGATATTGGCCAAGTAGCTGCTAAAAACCCAAATGAATTAGGCGCTGCGTCAGTGGATTATTTGATGTACTCGGGCTATGTGACGGTTGCTTATTTTTGGTTACAAATGGCTGTGGTTGCGCAGCAAAAGCTAGATGACGGCACAAACGAAAAAGAGTTTTATGAAGCTAAGATCCATACCGCTAAATTTTATTTTGAGCGCATGTTGACGCGTACGCGTTCGTTGGTGTCAGCAATTCATTCAGGGGCCGATAACTTGATGAATAT
>CAZXTD010000104.1:0-14529 GCA_964643575.1 uncultured Glaciecola sp.
CACATGATGCGGGCTTTTTGTTGTGTGCAATTAAAATAGGCACACGCGACAACATTGGTGCGGAAAGACGGTTCTTCGTGGTTCAAATGTATTAAACCACTTACAAAGCTCTCTTTATTCGTTTTTGAAGTTTTTTGTGGATTTTCTTCATATTTGAGTCGTTTTCGAGATTAACTAGCTTGATTGTATCGTTCGCTAAATCAGTAGAATTTGAAGCCATATATAGGCCAGCAAGGCGAAGGTTAGCCCAATTGATACTTGGTAGATTAGAAACGTCTATTTCGCTATCCGAGTATAAGGATATGTAGGTGTTTAAATGCCGAATGCCTTTCTCTAACTCAATTTCGTTGTTAAGCGCGAGTCTACCAATCTGATAATGGCTATTTAATAGCCTAAATTGATTTCTTTCCCATTCATCTAGAAGGTCTTTATTATCAGCATTCTCGTCGCTAAGTGATTTGAGTTCTACCTGCGTGGCTTGTTCATAATTAGCAATAGCCTGAGATAAATTATCAAGGTCAATATTCACACGCGCTAACATCGAATATAACTGAATTGCATTTGGAAAAGACTCTAATCCTGCTTCCAATGTTGTGAGTGCATCTTGTGGTTTGTCGCTTGCTAGTTCATAACGCGCTATAGCTAATACACCATCTAATGCATCAAGCTTTGCAATCTCTGTAGCAAGCTCTAGCGCTTTATCCATGTCTCCACCAGCAATTGATGGAGCCGCAATATAAAAGGACATAAGAGCAGACAAATATTGAGTATCATTAGGTTCTATCTCAACTGCTCTGTTAAGACTATTAAGCGCTTTCTCTGCATAACCTAAAGCACTAAAAATGCTGTCTTGTGCCTGACTGCCCATAATGCTGGCATGCATTACGAACATATCTGGGTCGTTATTATATTTACCAATTGCTCTTTCAGCGGCGTCTTCAGCATCGTCAAGGTCGTTAGTACTTAAAGCGTAAACATAAATTCTGTATTGTTCAGCGCTTAGGTTTTCTTCGCCAATTTCTTCTATAGTTGTAATAAGTGTTTCAAACTCCTGATCACGGAACATCTTTTCTAGTGCTTTTGTATCGATGGATGTATTGGCATTTGCAGTAATCACAAAACACAAAGCAATAATAGTAAAGATAGATTTTTTAATGGTTGATAGCATTCGACGTTCCTTATTAATGCAAATGGATTGTTGGTTTGGCGAATCAAGGATAGCGCTAGCGATATAGGCTTAGTGAATATGAACCTATTATGGTTAATAGGTTCAATACTTCTATAGTAGAGGCACTACTATTTGTAACAGAATATGTGAGCGTGGCTTAATAAGTTACTCTACGGCAGGTGGATAGACGATATTCATGTGCGTAGCGTAAGCGACTTCAAACGCAGTCTTTTGAAATATTTTTAGACCCGTTTCTTCAAAGGCTACAGTGACAGGATTACGTTTTATTGAATCTTTAAATTCAGCTGGCGTCATCACGCTTACTTTGAGATTTTCAATCAGCTGAATAGCTGCTTCCATTTTAAACCCAAGCGCACCGCCTGCAAACTTTCCTTTTAGTGGTCTTTCTTTAATGACAACGTGTTCAACTTTATAATCTTCAACTAGTTTTGCAAAAGTAGTCTGAAAATAACGCAGGTCAGACTGCTTGTTTTGTTTGCTAAAATCTATTTTACGTGCACGGCACTCGGGTAAAGAAAATAGCCCGTCTTGATAGGTCAATAAGCAGATGACTGCTTCCGTACCCTTTAATTCTACACCACAAATTCTCATTATTTCTCCAAGACTTTTACTCTAACATTAATAGTTCAAAGCATATCATGACCGTGCTTAGTCATATACAAAATCAATCAGTATTATTGAAGGCGTCTATCATTATAGCGTCACGCCCAAACTTTTTTGCTTCATACATCATTTTATCCGCTGCCGAAATAGTTGAAAGCTCATCATCATATTTTGTTGCGTCTACCACACCCACTGAGCAGGTAAGCGTTCTTTTTATTAAGTTTCTAAGTTCAGGGTCTTCTTTAACTGTGTCTGTAAAGTCAATAATGAGTAGTTGTGCTTGCTCGATATTTGTAAAAGGAAAAATAAACAAAAACTCTTCGCCTCCAATTCTAGCAATCATGTCGGTAGAGCGAAATTGTTCCATTGCCAGCTGCGCAAAAAGTGAAAGTACTCGGTCGCCAATAGGATGGCCTAATTCATCGTTTATATTTTTAAAATGGTCAAGGTCGACTAGCGCGACAGAAAGTTCATAGTGCTCTCTATTAGCGAGCTTTAATTGTGTAGCAAGGTTATTAAAAGCTGTACGCCTGTTTGCTAATTTAGTTAAGGAGTCGGTGCTCGCGAGTACTTTTAATTGTTTTTGAGCTTTTTTCGACTGCTGATACAAAAACAAAACCGCTAAGGCAACACATGCTAGCAAAACAAGTAGCAGTTTAAATACCAAGTTTTGTTGGTCTTTGTTCTTGGCATTCTCGTTCGCCAGCGTATTTTGACTTACCAGTAACTTGTTTTCGTCTTCTTTTTGATTAAGTTCAAACTCCGCCCGCAATCGTTCATACTTTTCATTGTTTCTTTGTTGGTCAAACTTTATCTTCTCTTCGTAGGTGAGCATAAGCGAATCGTATGCTTTTTCAAAATCTCCAATGCGTGAAAAAAGTTTTGCTTTTAGAAAGTGCAATGAAATAAAAGCGGGCTTGTGTGAATCACCTTGCACATATTCTAGCGCTATATCAGCCATCTCAAGAGCTTGAGGTATCTCGTTTTGCGCATAGGCAAAATCAGCCAATTTTTCGTTCACATTTGCTAGCATGAAAGAGTTTTTCGACTCAGAAAATAGCAAGAGTGCTTTGACCAAGCTACGATGTGCTTGCAAATCGTTACCATTTTCCAGATAGATCCCTGCTAATTCTTTATGGGTATATGCTTGACCCTGCGCATCATCGAATTCTATAGATATTTTTAGTGATTCTTGAAATAAAGGAAGCGCCTTATCAGCCTGTCCATTTGTCTTATATGCCTTGGCTAACCCATATAATGTGTCACTATAAGAAATCTGGTTATCTGTACCTCTACTATAATCTAGCGCTTCTTGGAAAAAACTAATGGCTACAGGTAGATTGTCTGTATATTCATAAACCATACCTAAGTAATATGCCAATTCACCAGTTGTACGAGAAGGATTAGGAGCAGCTTTTGCTAATTCGTAAGCTAAAGTAAAGCTTTGCAAAGAATCTCCATATTTGCCAAGCGTTAAATCACAAAGTCCTAAAGCAATGTATGCCTCTTGCAACAGAACACTATCAGCGTTAGCTGATGCCCATTGAACCGCTCGTTCAGCCATTGGTTTTGCAGTTTCAGCTTGACCGTCTAATTCTAACGCCTTTGCATAAACGACTAATACCTGATTATAGAGAAGTGAATTGGGCTTATGTTGAATGCTGTGTAGTGCTTCTTTAGCATGGTAGTGCGCCTTTTTAGCTAGGAATTTATCGTAATGCCATGAGCTAATCACCAAGTGGGCGATTGCAATATTAGTCTGGTTTGAACTAGCGTCTTCATTCAGGGTTTGTAGAATATTTGAATATTCTGCTACAACTGTTTCTGGGGAGTCTTGTATACGCTGCAAACCTTCGTCAAGCGACAAGTCATTGGCACTAGCTTGCGTGGTAAGTAGCAAACAAATTGTAATTAGCGCTAGGCTTCTTAAACATGGGAATTTCAAGACATAGGCCATTCAAGATGAGTATTACATCTATATTAGCACTAATCATGCCTAATACTATGTGTAGGTGTGTTTTGTTTGATTGGTTCGTGTGTGAAGATAGAGCTTGGATTAGTGGCGTCTCTAGTGGTCTTTGCGTTCTTTTATAGTTGGATTAACTACATTTTTCAGTGCTTTACCTAAAAATGCATCGTGGGTCACATCCAATAATTCTATTACCTCAAGCAATAATTGATGTGTTTTATGCTCGCCAATATCATGACATTTTAAAGCTAATTCGCTGGTTTCTGCCTTGAGTGTTTTTAGTTTTTGATCAACAAACTTCATAGTTTCTCCTTTGATGCAAAGGCTAAAAGATACTGACAAATGTTACAAACAATCTATTTCTACTAAAGTATAGTTATTGCTCGAAAAAACCTGAGTAGCCGTCAAAAGAACTATTTTGCCAAAAACAAGATTGATAAAACCAAACCAGACCAGAGAATTCTTGATACCATTATCACCAGAAAAAAATGGACAAACGAGAAACTCTATAAGATGACTACATGGTCTGGAAACATATCCAAAATGCGAGTTGAGGCTGTACCTCAAAATAACAAAGCGCCTAATGTTAATGGCATAAACAATAGCTTTACACCTAAGTATGCTTTGCCGATTGGCGAGGACTTTGTACCGATGAACGAGCTTATAGGAAAGCATCTTGAAATCACTTATGCAGGCGAAATCAACTGCGTCAATTGTGAAAGAAAAACGAAGAAGAGCTTTAACCAAGGTTATTGCTTTCCTTGTATGCGCAGCTTGGCCCGCTGCGATACTTGTATTATCAAGCCCGAGCTTTGTCATTATGAGGCAGGGACATGCCGCGAGCCAAAGTGGGGCGAAGACAACTGCCAGCAAGATCATTTTGTGTATCTTGCCAATACAGGCCAAGTTAAAGTGGGTATAACGCGTTTTGTAAAAGGTGATGTATCGTCTCGTTGGTTTGACCAAGGGGCTTCACAAGCACTTGCGATTTATAGAGTTAAAAACCGTTTGTTAAGCGGATTAGTCGAAGTTGAAGTCGCTAAACACATTGCCGACAAAACGAATTGGCGAACAATGCTTAAAGGTGAACCAACACCATTAGATTTAATTCAAATGCAAGCCAAAGTATATGAGCTTGTGCGCGATCATGTGGCAAAACTAAGAAATGAACATGGTATTCAGGCTATTCAAGAAACTTCCATGACGCCCATCAATATCGATTACCCTGTTTCTCAATATCCTGAAAAAATTAAATCAATCAACCTCGACAAAGAACTGCATTTTGAAGGCACGTTGCTGGGTATAAAAGGGCAATACTTAATGCTCGATGGAAACCGAGTGATCAATATGCGAAAGTACACAGGATACGATATTAGTTTAACTGCATGATACGCTATCTAAAAAGGAAAACGTGATGGGTGCTTTTACGTCTTTAACCTTAAACTCTGGTTTGCGGTTAAAAAATAGATTAGTCAAAGCGGCAATGGAAGAAAATTTAGCGAATGCTGAGCAATTGCCTGACCAAGCTATTTATAATTTATATGATGCCTGGGCGAAAGGTGGCGTTGGTATGATTATCACGGGCAATGTAATGATTGACCCACTGGCGATGACAGGCCCAGCAGGAATAGCACTACATAGTGATAAGGACTTAGCCGCTTTTAAGAAATGGGCGAGTGTCGCTAGGGCAAATGATACTGCTGTGATAATGCAAATTAATCATCCTGGTCGACAAGTTTATAAGAGCATGCACGGTAAAGTGCTGTCTCCTTCTGATGTTGCCTTAGATTTAGGTAAGCACTCGAGTATGTTTAGCCAACCTAAGGCTATGACCGAAGCGCAAATTTATGACGTGATTGAGCGCTTTACAACAAGCGCATTGCTCGCTGAAGAAGCTGGTTTTAGTGGGGTTCAGATTCATGCTGCACACGGCTACTTGTTATCGCAGTTTTTGTCTGGGCTGGTAAATAAGCGTGACGACGATTGGGGCGGTAACCCTGCAAAACGCGCAAAACTGCTGATTGCAGTGGTTGATAGCATTAAAAGAAAGGTGAACCCCCGTTTTAGCGTGAGTGTAAAGCTCAATTCTGCAGACTTTCAACGAGGAGGATTTGATATTACAGACGCACTTGAATTATGCAAAATACTTGACAAGAAGCAGCTCGATTTTATAGAGCTCTCAGGCGGAAGCTACGAAGCTCCTGCCATGCAAGGCAGAAGTGCTGATGGCCGTACACTTGCGCGAGAAGCATATTTTTTAGATTTTGCGAAAACCATCGCTGAGCAAACAAATACGACAATTATGACTACCGGCGGCATTAAACGGGTCAAGGTTGCAAATCATGTGTTATCAAGCGGCGTCGATTTAGTCGGTATTGCGAGCGCTATGGCCTATCAGCCAGATTTACCCAAGAACTGGCAAGAAAATCCGGCGGCTAGTGTAGAAATCACCAAGGTAGATTGGCGAAACAAAACTCTCGCAGCCTTGGCTACTATGGCTCTTGTGCGCAGACAGTTGCAACGATTAAGCAAGGGTAAACAGCCCAGTTCAACTTTGTCGCCCGCGTGGAGCTTGCTAAGAGACCAAATTAGGCTTTTACGTCTTACAAAACGATATCGCAAGAATATTGTAAATTCTTAATAAAGCTCTAAAGTTAAGGCTTGAAATGCTCGATATAATAATAATCAACAAATTGTAACTATGGGTTTACTCTACTAACATGTTTGGGTTCTTTGCTAGACCATATTGTGAGACTTATCGATGACTGTGCCTGTGCTGATATGCGACGATTCCGGTTTTGCTCGTAAAGCAATGGCGCGCTCGTTGCCAGACGGCTGGGATATAGATATTTCTTTTGCTGAGGACGGTCAAAAAGCAATTGATATGATTAATCAAGGCAAAGGCGACATCTTGTTTCTCGATTTAAATATGCCAGTGCTTGATGGTTATCAAACTATGGATATCATACGTAAGCACGATTTGCCTACTTTGGTCATTGTCGTTTCAGGAGATGTGCAAGAAGAGGCAAGAAATCGTATGCTGGCAATGGGAGCAGTCGATTTTATTCGCAAACCTATCGACAATGAAAAGCTCAGCAAAATATTAGCTAAATACGGTATTTATAATGGTAATACCAGCGCGACTAATCGAGAGCAAACAAATCAGTTATCTGAAAGCGCTGACGAGGCCGAAAAGTTAGACGCTTTTAGGGAGCTCGCAAATGTCGCTATGGGGCAAGCTGGCGAAAATTTAGCAAAAGTGTTAAACGAATTTATCGAATTACCGATTCCAAATGTGAGTTTATTGCATGCCAATGAGCTTCATATGGCCCTGAGTGATGTGAATCAAAATTCGCAGATGTCAGCCGTTTCGAAAGGCTTTATTAGTACCGGCATTCGTGGTGAAGCAATCATACTATTTAACGATAGCAATGTTGAAAATATGGCAAATTTGCTTGGGGTCAACAAGAGTGATGAGCACAAAGAGGCTGAAGTTGAAGCCTTAATGGACGTATCTAATATCCTCATCGGTGCCTGTTTAAACGCACTTTCAGCGCAATTAAACGTTAAATTTACACATAACTCTCCAATCATATTGGGACTACATTGCGGTCTACAAGAACTCATGAGTAGTCAAGTTTCTAGAGCGGACAAAGTGCTCGCCATTGAGATTGCTTATGCCATCTCAAAGCATAATTTAAATTTTGAATTGTTGTTACTGATACCTGATAAATACGTCGATTTAGTATTTAATCGTCTTGTCTTTGAAAGCGAGCAAATATGAATAGCGAAGCGGCACACCTTTCGAGCATGCATTGGCAGCATGATCTTTTAAGTTCTATCGAAGTTGGTATTGTCGTAATTGATAAGAGTTACAGGGTTGAAGTGTGGAATCAGTTTATGGAAAATCACAGTAACCTGCGACCCAGTCAAATTATGGGAAAACCTTTATTTGAATTTTTTCCTGAAATAGACAAGTCATGGTTTAAACGTAAATGTGAACCTGTCTTCAACATGGGCACGCCTGCTTTCATTATTTGGGAGCAGCGTCCGAACGTTTTTAAATTTGAAACAAGCCGGCCTATCACTTCTACATCCGATGTGATGTATCAAAATGTGACTATTTTTCCACTTGCATCAGTTAATGGCAAAACAGAACGCATCTGCATTTTGGTCTACGATATGACAGATCAAGCCGTCGCAAAGCAGAACATTGAAGGCCTCAACCAGCAACTAAAAGAAGTCAGTCGGGTTGATGGCTTAACTGGATTATTTAATCGTCGTTACTGGCAAGAGCGCTTCGAGCGCGAATATAAAATGGCAGTGCGCAACGAGCCCGATATTTGCGCTATCATGCTAGATATAGATCATTTTAAAAAGGTAAATGATACTTATGGCCATCATGCGGGCGATTTGGTTATTCAACGATTAGCTAAGCTTATTAAACTCGCCACTCGAGAAACTGATATTAGCGGGCGTTATGGTGGCGAAGAATTTACTATTGTCTTGCCAGATACCACCGAAAAAACAGCGTCTGTCATGGCCGAACGTTTGCGAGAATTAGTAGAGAAAGACGCAGTCGCTTACGAAAATATTAATATTAAGTTTACGATTAGCATCGGCATTGCACAGTATTCAGCATCATACAAGCGGTCCAGTCAATGGTTAGAGGATGCGGACAAAGCGCTTTATCAGGCAAAAGAATCGGGCCGCAACAAAGTCGTTAGATTTAAAGGATAATTTTGCGCTGGTAAAGGAGTGGGAATATATGGAAAAAACACTTAACAGCCTAGAACTCAAAGTGCCACCGGTTGTCGTTTTTATAGCCGCGTCATTGGGCGTTTATTTTAGCCCAGATCACTCCAGTTTTTATAAACATGTTTCCGACTACACTCAAATTATTGGCATATCGGTTTTTAGTTTTGGCGTAATTATTGGAATATTAGGTGTTTATACATTTAGACAAGATAAAACCACTGTCAACCCAATAGATATCGCTAAAGCAACAAGCTTAGTTACTCGTGGTATTTTCACATATACACGCAACCCCATGTATTTGGGATTGTCTTTAGGAATTTTAGGCTTAGGTGTGTTTTTTCAAACCCATTGGTTGGCAATTATGTTTTTTGTGCTCTTATTTGGCGCTTATATGACACGTTTTCAGATTAAACCTGAAGAACGAATATTAAATGAATTGTTCGGCGATGATTATAAAGCGTATATGCCAAAAACCCGTCGTTGGTTTTAGATAAGTTTAGTGAAGATTAATTACATCTAAGATGTGGTACCAGAGGCCGGACTTGAACCGGCACAGTATTACTACCGGCGGATTTTGAATCCGCTGCGTCTACCAATTTCGCCACTCTGGCATAGTGAGTTGTGCTTTTGGTACTTCTTTCGAAGAGGTGTGAATTATAGCTATCTTATGCACGCTATCAAGTCTTATTTACAGGAATTATAACAAATTCATGAAAAGCGTTAAGAAATTGATTTTTAAAGACTTGATAGATGGTAAAATCTTGTTGAAATTTTAATCATCTCTTTTAGTTGAGTAAATAACGAACACATGAATACAGATACTTATCAGCGCGCAGGTTTTTTTAGACGTTTGGCCGCTATGATTTACGATGCGCTTATTGCCGTTGCAGTAGGCATGTTGTCTGCCCTTATTATTGTCGGTGTTATTACGGCCTTATTAGAAAATGAAGTATTGTCTAAACAGGGTTATGAACACGTAAATGAATTAATTCAAGCGTCGTTTGCTTATCAGTTGGTTATTCAGGTTTGGGTTGGGGTCTGGATTGCGGGCTTTTTTTTATGGTTCTGGAAGCATGGTGGGCAAACCCTTGGCATGCGAGCGTGGCGTTTACGAATTTTCAACCTGAGAGATGACGATAAACCGATTGGTTACGGGCGTTTGATTATCCGTTTAATTACTGCTTTAGGTGGTTTAGGTACATTATTAGTTATGCTCGACTTTAAAGGCAAGCAGTCTTTCCAAGACCGCCTAGCTGGCACTCAAGTGCTGGTATTGAGTAAAGAACAAAATCATCATCGAAATTGGCAATAAGCGTGAACTGCGTCAGCTTCGTTTTAAGAGAAATACCGCAAAGCCCGCAAACAATAGGCTAGGTAACAATGCGCCAATAAAGGGCGGTAGCTGAAAAACTAAAGCGACTTGCCCAAACATCTCATTGCTGATAAAAAAACCAAAACCGGCGAGCACGCCCATTGAGGTACGTGCGCCCATTGTTACTGAACGCAACGGTCCAAATATGAAAGACATCGCCATAAGTAACATGACGGCAACAGATACTGGTTGCAATATTTTACGCCACAATGCGAGTTCGTAGCGTGCGGCATCTTGACCATTGTTTTGTAAATAAGCGATATACTCTCTTAGGCTCAAAATAGATAAAGCTTCTTCCTTGATTGCAACGATGCCAAGTTTATCGGGTGTTATCGAACTTTCCCAAATGAGTTGAGCAACTTGATTATTTTGAATACGCGCTAGCGTGAATACTACTTGTTCGACCTCAGTTAATAGCCAATATTCTTGTTGAAACTTAGCTTGTCCAGCACTTATCACTTGAGTAAGGTTTAAGTTATCGTCAAACTGATAGATTTTGATATCTTGTAAGGTGTTTTGATCGACCACTTGGCTTATTGCTACAAAATCGTTGCCGTCTTTTGCCCAAGTAACAGAATCTCCGGTGAGCAGGCTACCCCCAGAAAGCGCTTGTGTACGAATTTGCACCGCTTTTGCTTCACTTTTTGGCGTTACGAACTCGCCTAATGCCATACTCGCGATGATCACAATCACAACGGATTTCATTGCGCTCATCGTTATTTTGGCGCGTGACAGGCCAGATGCTTGCATCACAACAAGCTCGCTACTTTGTGCTAATAAACCCATTCCGATTAGACCACCTAACAACGTAGCCATGGGTATAAACAGCTCGATTTCGCGGGGCAGACTCAGCAACACATACAAAGCAGCCAACGTCATGTCATAATCGC
Organism: uncultured Glaciecola sp.; assembly: GCA_964643575.1. Classification (GTDB taxonomy): domain Bacteria; phylum Pseudomonadota; class Gammaproteobacteria; order Enterobacterales; family Alteromonadaceae; genus Glaciecola. Next base: position 10,782 of record CAZXTD010000104.1, read on the forward strand.
CTTGACCGACGCGGCGCAACTGCTCAACAAACTTGATAAGTGCGCTCAAGCCAATTAGCACCGACAAGGTTACCGCAACAGTACTTAATAGTGTCCGAGCAATATATAAATCAATTAGCTTAAACATGATTATTGCTCTCCTTGTTTAGCTGTGTCACTAGGCTTATCATCGGGTCGTAAAAAAAGTCGCCTCACAAAAGCGCCGCTTTTTCGGTCTCGAGCAATTAAGCCCGTACCAACTAATAGCATGACAAGATGCACCCACCACAAGCCAATAAAGCTAGGTAACTTATCGTCTTCCATGACTCGCCGGCTTGCTAGTAAAAGCAAAAAATAACCCAAGTAAAGTAACAATGCTGGGAACATTTTACCAAAACGCCCTTGCCTTGGGTCTACTGCGCTCAATGGCACAGCAATAAGAACTAAAAAGGGCAAAGATAATGGAATGGCAATTCGCCATTGAAACTCTGCTTTTGCTTCAATTGTATCCATATCCCATAATTCTAGGGTAGGGACGGCGTTAAGTTTTTTGCGCTGCTCTTGGCTACTGGCTTCTTCGATAGTGACCGCGTATTCATCAAAGTCTACAATTTGATAGTTATTAGCAACGGTGGTTCCTTCATATTGACGGCCTTTTTCTAAAACTAGTTGTTGGTCGCCCGCTGCGTTTTGTTCTATTTTGCCTGTGGCAGAATAGATAAGATGAATATCGTTGTCGTTAGTGCTCGGATTAGCTAAAAAGACTTTTTGCAGGCTTTCGGTTGCTGTGTCGACATCGTGTACAAATATAACGGCGTTGCCTTCACCTGTTTGTTGAAAACGCCCCGGAATCACGGCCGCAATACCCGACTTGGCCGCTGCCTCTTCTTGTAGTTGGTATTCTTGTTCCATTGCCAAAGGGGCTAAGTAAAGCGTAACGGCGCCGGTAACAATCGCTACTAAAACGGCCACAAATAAAGTGACTCGGGTAACATACCACTCACTCACGCCACAAGCGCGTAAAACTGTCATTTCGCTGTCGACATACATGCGGCCATGGGCAAGCATAACGCCTAAAAATAAACTAATGGGTAAAACTAAAGAAGCAAGTACCGGTGAGTAAAGCATAATAAAACCGAGTACGAGGTCGGCCGGGACGTTGCCGTCGGTAGCATCGCCTAGTGTTTGCACAAACCTTAAGGTGATAAAAATCGACATTAGGATGAAAAACACCGCTAACTGAGATTTAAAGGTTTCGCGCAGTAGATATCGAAAAATTAGCATGAATAATTACAGTCTTTTTCACTTAAATTGCGTTTTTTGATGGTAATCCAGTGTTATTTGAGTAAACTTTGTATTTATCGCACTTTTGTCATTGGCGTGTGCTAAATACATACACAATCCGACAAGTTTATCACAATCTTGAAGCGCTAAAACCTATATTTTAGCCCACTTTTTGTTCAAGTTGTGACTGACTTTTTGTGTAGTATAGCAGAGCATACTGACGCGCTATTAAAAATTAAGTGAAACCGCTTTATAGCATTTGCCAGCGACTGTATAAATGTTAAGCAAACAGCGCACAATGTAAAGATCCACTTAACGACAATAAGTTCAAACTAATCAAGACAAAAAAGTAGAGAATATCATGGAATTTGGCGTAAAAAGCGGTAGTCCAGAAAAGCAAAGAAGCGCATGCATTGTTGTAGGCGTGTTTGAGCCACGGCGCTTAACCCCTGTTGCAGAGCAACTTGACGCAATAAGCGAAGGTTATATTAGCAATCTTATTCGCCGAGGCGACCTAGAAGGTAAAGCCGGGCAAATGCTGCTGCTTCATCATGTGCCAAACGTATTAAGTGAGCGTGTACTATTAGTGGGTTGTGGTAAAGAGCGCGAGTTAAACGAGCGTCAATACAAACAAATTGTCGCTAAAACGATTCGTACCCTTAACGAAACAGGCTCAATGGAAGCGGTCAGCTTTTTAACCGAATTACACGTTAAAGGACGCGATACATACTGGAAAGTGCGCCAAGCGGTAGAAGCAGCTAACGATTCGGTTTATACCTTTTTGCAACTAAAAACCAAAAAAGGCGAGCCACGCCGCCCGCTTCGTAAAATGGTGTTTAATTTATCAACGCGTAAAGAGTTATCGGTTGGCGAACGCGCAATCGAGCACGCAGAAGCCATCAGTAAAGGCGTTAAAGTAGCTAAAGACGTTAGCAATATGCCGCCCAACATTTGTAATCCGCTATATTTAAACGAACAAGCGGCCGAACTTGTCTCAGGTTACGACTCTTTAAGCCTCGAAACCGTTAACGAAGCCGACATGAAAACCTTGAAAATGGAGTCTTATTTAGCCGTTGGTAGAGGCTCTGTTAACGAATCTATGATGAGTATTATCCATCATAAAGGCGCAAATGAAGGCGACGCGCCTGTTGTACTAGTCGGTAAAGGTCTAACCTTTGACTCGGGCGGTATTTCGATTAAACCTAGCGATTCTATGGACGAAATGAAATACGATATGTGTGGCGCGTCTGCAGTACTTGGCGTGATGCATACTGTAGCTGAGTTGAATCTTCCGCTTAATATCATTGGTGTGGTTGCAGGCTGCGAAAATATGCCCGACGCCAATGCGTATCGCCCGGGTGATATTCTTACCACTATGTCGGGCCAGACTGTAGAAGTATTAAACACTGATGCTGAAGGGCGCCTAGTGCTATGCGATGCATTAACTTACGTTGAGCGCTATGAGCCTGATGTGGTGCTTGATATTGCAACCTTAACAGGAGCATGTGTAATTGCTCTAGGCAAACATGCAACAGCAGTTTTAAGCCAACATAACCCTTTGGCTCACGAGATCATTAATGCTTCTGAACAAAGCTCCGACAAAGCATGGCGCATGCCTTTGTGGGATGAGTACCAAGAGCAAATTGAAAGCCCCTTTGCTGATATGGCTAACCTTGGTGGCCGTCCGGCAGGAACTATTACAGCGGCTTGTTTCTTGTCACGCTTTACTCGCAAGTACAACTGGGCACATTTAGATATTGCAGGAACGGCTTGGGTAAGCGGTGCTAAAAAAGGCGCAACAGGCCGTCCAGTACCGATGCTTGCTCAGTTTTTGATGAACAAAGCAAACGTGGCATTTGAAGAATAAGTATGGGCGCTTTGGTTACCTTTTATGCTTTGTCTGAAGCTGACACAACACTCGATGCGAAAGACGAAGCCCCAGATTTAGCTGTCCAAAAGGTGGCTAGCCAAGTTAAACAAGCTGCCGATTTGGTGTCGCAAGCGGCTCAAAAGCGAACAAGAATCACTATTTTGTGCGCAGACCAAGCCCAAGCAGAAGATATCGATGAATTTATTTGGCAGTATCCACATGATGCCTTTGTGCCACATAACTTACATGGCGAAGGGCCTGCAGCAGGCACACCGGTCGAAATCGTTTGGTTTTCAGCCTATGTTGCCTTAGCAAGTGCCAATCAAAGATTGCGAAACCGCGCCATGTTAGTAAACTTGTCCGCCGAATTTATTGATGATCATTCGCAGTTTAAGCACATTATTGATTTTGTACCCACGCAAGAAGCGCAAAAAGAAGCTGCTCGGATGCGTTACAAACAATACAAGCAAGCGGGTTGTCAGCTAGAATATAAGAGCGCTTAAGCAAAAGTATCATTGCTCGTTAAATAGGCATGGGTGCGTAAAAGCCCCATAAAAACTGCAGACAAAGACGCAGTACAATCCTTTGACGAAGACTTTCCGCTGGTCCTGTTTG
>CAZXTD010000105.1:0-2973 GCA_964643575.1 uncultured Glaciecola sp.
AATGTAACGAGATACTTGGTGCACGTTTAAATACTATTCATAACTTGCGCAATTACCAAATTGTGATGGAAGGCTTGCGTAAAGCCATCGAAGAAAACAATTTGGAAGCTTTTGTGGCAGACTTTTACGCCAAAAAAGACATGCCCGTACCCGAAATTTAATTAGCTAGTTTTTAATTTTAACAATAAAAAAATCAATAATAAGGATACCTATATGGACTTTTTCATTTCAAGTGCTCATGCACAAGACGCTGGTGGCGCTGCTGCTTCTGGCTCGGCTTTTGGCCCAATTATCATGCTGGTGGTATTTGGTCTTATCTTTTACTTCTTGCTTTATCGCCCGCAAGCTAAGCGTGTTAAAGAGCATAAAAACCTAGTATCGAGCCTAGCGAAAAACGATGAAGTACTTACTCAAGGCGGCATCGTGGGTAAAATCACTAAAGTTGCTGACGACAAAGACTTTGTTGAGATTATGCTTAACGAAACTAACACCATTATGATTCAAAAATCTGCCGTGAGTGCAGTGCTACCCAAAGGTACGCTAAAATCAATCTAAGCTTGCAACTTTGCTCAAGCTTACATTGGCAAAATAAGTTAATAGGCCCTCAAGCAATGCCAGTGCAATGCCAGCGGCCGGTAGGAAATTATTGTGTTAAACAAAACCCCCATTTGGAAGTTCATCATAGTCGTATTTGTGCTCGGCATGTGTGGCTTGTATGCGCTCCCTAACCTGTATGGCGAAGACCACGCTATACAAATATCTTCGGGCCGCACGGCAGAAGTTTCGGCTAATATGGTCGACGAAATCAGTTCCAGCATGCAGGCAGCGGGTATTGCCACTAAAAATGTTGAAATTAAAGATGGCCAAATAGTGGTCAGAGTTAACGACTCAGACACTCAGTTACTTGCCAGAGAAAAGTTGCAAGCTACTTATGGCGATGACTTTTCGGTAGCGATGAATTTAGTGCCTGATACGCCAGAATGGCTTGAGTCATTAGGTGGTACGCCAATGAAATTAGGCTTAGACCTGCGCGGCGGTGTGCACTTTTTAATTGAAGTCGACATGAAAAGTGCGATTGATACCGCCTTTGAAGATATTATTGGTACATTTCAAACACGTCTTCGTGAAGAAAGCCTGCGTTACCGAAGTGTGCGCCAAGTAGGTGATGAAATAGAAATTACGTTTAGAGACCCTGAAGTGCTCGAAAAAGCACAGTTTTTCTTGCGTAACAATTTTATCGACATGGTATTTAACGAACGTGACGACCTAACCTTACGTGCCTTGTTCACTGAAGTGAAACTGGCCGACATTCGCGATAAAGCGGTTAAGCAAAATATTACTATCATTCGCAACAGGGTTAATCAACTCGGTGTTGCTGAGCCATTAGTGCAAAAGCAGGGCGCTGAGCGAATTGTTGTGCAATTGCCGGGTATTCAAGACACCGCCACAGCCAAAGAAATTTTAAGTACAACAGCCACACTTGAACTGCGCATGGTTGACCAGCTCAATGACGTGCGTGATGCCGTTAATGGAAGAGTGCCGCCGCGTTCACAATTATTGTATACCCAAGATGGCCGCCCGGTATTACTCAAAAAAGAGATTATGCTCAAAGGTAATCACATTGTTGATGCAAGCAACAGCGTTGACGAAAATGGCTTTCCGCAGGTAAATATTTCGCTAGATAGTGAAGGCGGCAGCAAAATGTCGCAAGGTACTAAAGACAATATCGGTAACCCTATGGCAACTGTATTTATTGAATACAAAACCACAGGTGAGCGCGACGCCGACGACAACCTTATCTTCGAAAAACAAATGGAAGTGATTAACGTTGCGACTATTCAAGCGCGTTTAGGCAATTCGTTTAGAATAACCGGTATTGATACCGTACGTGAAGCTCGTAGCTTGGCTGAATTACTGCGCGCAGGAGCGCTTATTGCACCCATTCAGATTGTTGAAGAACGCACCGTAGGTCCAAGCCTTGGTAAAGAAAATATTGAGTTGGGATACACCGCCATTATATACGGCTTGATAGGTGTTTTGCTGTTTATGCTCGTTTATTATCGCGCATTTGGTTTTGTAGCTAATTTGGCATTGGTGACTAACGTCATCATGATTGCAGGTGTGATGTCGATGATCCCGGGGGCAACACTCACTTTGCCCGGTATGGCTGGTATCGTATTAACTGTGGGTATGGCGGTAGATGCAAATGTACTGATATTTGAACGAATACGAGAAGAAATCAGGGAAGGACGAAGTCCGCAGCAAGCTATTCATTTTGGTTACGACAACGCGTTTTCTACCATTTTGGATGCGAATATCACGACCTTTATTGCCGGCATGATTTTGTTTGCTATTGGTACGGGTCCAATTAAAGGCTTCTCGATTACGCTAATGATTGGAATTGTCACCTCGATGTTTACTGCAATTGTAGTAACACGGGTATTAGTCAACCTGATTTGGGGCGGTAAACGCGTCAAGTCATTAGCCATATAGGAGTTAGCGGATGAAATTTCAAATATTACGACTGACCAATACCGTTAGCTTCATGAAGCTTCGCCTGCCGGCGATGGTGTTCTCGACGATTTTAATTTTAGGTTCACTCACGTCATTAGCCATAAACCAACTCAATTGGGGATTGGATTTTACCGGCGGTACTGTTATTCAAGTGGCATACCCTGATGGTGCTAATTTGGGCACCGTGCGAAATGATTTAAGCGAAGCTGGGTTTCCTGATGCAGTAGTGCAGATTTTTGGTAGCAGCCAAGACGTGCTTATCAGAATTGCACCAAGAGACGATCTGGCCCAAGAAAAAATTGGTGATACCGTAGTAGCGGCCCTGCAAGCTAAAGATGAAACGGTAGAAAGCCGCCGTATCGAGTTTGTTGGTCCTAATGTAGGTGAAGAGCTTACCGAGCAAGGCGGGTTGGCTATGCTTGTTGCCTTAATCTGTATATTAATATACGTTGCTTTACG
>CAZXTD010000105.1:2983-14501 GCA_964643575.1 uncultured Glaciecola sp.
AATATCGGTTTGCGCTAGGTTCAGTGTCGGCGCTTATGCACGATGTTATCATTACGCTAGGGTTGTTTTCGGTACTTGGCCTTGAGTTTGATTTGACGGTGTTAGCCGCACTGCTCGCGGTAATTGGTTATTCACTTAACGATACCATTGTTGTGTCTGACCGTATCCGTGAAAACTTCAGAAAAGTACGTAAAGGCACGCCTGAAGAAATCATCAATATATCTCTTACGCAAACCCTTAACCGTACTATCGTGACATCATTAACGACAATTGTGGTGCTACTGGCCTTGTTTTTTAAAGGCGGCGCGCTTATCCATGGTTTTGCAACGGCGTTATTATTTGGTGTGTTTATTGGTACTTACTCTTCTGTTTATATTGCAAGTGCGGTTGCACTGGCATTAGGCATCAGTAAAGAAGACCTTATGCCACCAGAAGTTGAAAAAGAGGGCGCTGATCAAGAGCCTCTACTTTAAGCGATAATAAATTTGCCCTATTAGAATAGGTCTTATTATTAACAAAGCCCAATCAAGTGTTGGGCTTTTTTATGCCTTGGAATTACTTTGTTGAACCAAGCAACACGTCTCAAACAAGTCGAAAAAATGTACTCAAATTGAACTTAGCTACGTATACATACTCGATTATTACATTAATTAAAGTGATGTAGGCGATGTTAAACGCACTATATCGACACTTGATAAGCGTTGGAGATAGCAATGGATTTAAAAAAATTAATGGGTGGTTTATCTAATTCTGGTGCACTAAGCGGTTTTATGGGCGGCGTTGCTGGTGGCGGCGTTACCAGTATGCTGACCAGTAAAAAAGGGCGTAAAGTGGGTAAAGGCGCACTTAAAGTGGGTGCTTTGGCGGCTGTCGGTGGTTTAGCGTGGAAGGCTTATCAAAGCTATTCTGCTAATAATCAAGGTGGTCAAGCAGCACAGGGAGCTGGAGCAAATCAGCCAGGTGCTCAAGGTCATGCTCATCAGGGTGGTTTTAATCAGCAAGCTACTCAGCAGCAATTATCCAATAACTATGGTAATCCTCAGCAGGCGCAAACCGCTCGTTTTGATTTTGCACCCGCGCGCATTCAGCAACAACAGTTTGAAGAAGTTGTTGAAGACACTAATCCTAACGGTCAAATGTTATTGATGCGAGCCATGATAACCGCAGCACATTCTGACGGTCATATTGACGACCAAGAGCGTCAGCAAATATTCGCTCAAGTCGATACAATGGATTTGAGTGTTGAAGAAAAAGCGACACTCTTTGATGAACTGCGCAAGCCACTCGGTATTGCTGAGCTAGTTTCACAAGTACCTGATGCACAAACAGGTATCGAAGTATACGCAGCAAGTGCCAGCGCGATTGATTTAGAGCGCCAAGACTCGCAAGCTTACCTTGACGCACTTGCGAATCAATTATGCATTCCATCAGAACTTACCGCTAATATCCAACAGCAGTTGAAAGCTTATTAAAAAGCGTTGCATTTTTCCGGACGCTCGAATAAAAATGATAGATGTGAAACTTTTCGTGAAGCGCAAGCGTAAATAAGCAGTACAAGAATATGGCGACTACAATTTGAAGCAGTCGCCATTTTAAAAATAACATTTAATTATACTGCTATGGAGTGTGCTATGAAATTTGTCAAATTATCAGCTTTGCTGGTTGTTCTGAGTCTTGCGGGTTGTATTTCGTGGGTATTTGCAAAAAGCCCGTTTAACGACATGCCGGCGGGTCAATATCAAGTGGATTTAAGCCATGCTTCAATAGTTTGGAAAGTATCGCATTTAGGTTTGTCTGATTACGTTGCACGTTTCAGTGACTTCGACGCCTCTATCGATTATGACCCAAATGACATTAGTAAGAGCAAGGTGACAGCCAGCATCAATCCAATGTCGATTCAAACGGCATATCCTAACGCTGAAGAAAAAGACTTTGATAAAATACTCGCAACAGAGTCGGGTTGGTTTAACGCAGGTAAATTTGCCAGTATCGATTTTAGCTCTACCGATATTGAAATGACAGGCGAGAAAACTGCCATCATGAAGGGCGATTTAACGTTTTTGGGCGTCACAAAAAGTGTTGAGCTTAATGTCGTTTTTAACGGCGCTATGGCACGTCAGCCATTCAGTGGCAAGCCTACCATGGGATTTTCAGCGACGACTAAGCTTTTGCGTTCTGAGTTTGGCATGAGTAAATACGTACCGAGTATTGGTGACGAAGTAGAAGTGATGATTGAGGGCGAGTTTGCCAAAGCAGACTAAAATTACCTTAATTTCCTTGCTATCAATTAGTAAACAAAGGAATGTGAAAAATGCCATCGATAAACATAGTTACTTCTTCGCGATACCATAGCCTGAGTATTGTATTACATTGGGCAGTAGCGCTTGGTATCTTATTTATGTTTGTGAGTGGTGTTTATATGGTTAACGCCGATATAAGCAAAGCCGACCAATATAAGCTGTTTCAAATACATAAAGCGTCTGGTGTGGTGGTGTTATGGGCCTTAGTTTTGAGAATTGGTGTTCGAATTTTCACTAAAAGCCCGGCTATGCCATCGGCCTTAAATCAACTGCAACAAAAACAAGCTAAAATTGGGCATATTCTACTATACACCGCGCTTGTGACCATGCCTTTATCGGGCTGGTTAATGGTTTCGGCTAGCCCATTTGGGTTGCCTACCTTTGTGTTTGTTGATTGGATTGAATGGCCGCATATACCTGGCGTTGCGCGCAATAAAACAATAGAGAGTATTGCTAATAATGTACATTGGATAACGGCGAGTGCTTTGTTGCTGCTCGTTGTGGGCCATATAAGCGCTGTTATTTGGCATAAAAAAGCACACAAAATAAACTTAATAAAACGGATGTGGTGGAGTAAAAATGATTAAGCGTAAACATTATTTAAAATTAGCGGTGACAGGGGCATGTTTACTGCTTTTACAGTCAATCAGTTTTTACGCTAACGCACAAATTAAAGCCAGTCAAAGCAACGGCGAGCTTACCTTTGCCGGCGAACATGCAGGTATGAGCTTTGACGGTGTTTTTGAAAAATGGCAAGCAACTCTTGTTCTGCCCCCTAGTGCACAACCGAGTATTGAAGCGAGCTTTGATTTAGGTTCGGCCAAAACGGGTGACAGCACATACGACAGCACGCTACCTGAGGGCGACTGGTTTGATGTTGAAAATCATCCTACAGGTACGTTTGCGTCTGACAGCATTACAGTAACCAGCGGTGGTTACAAAGTGTCTGGCGAACTGAGTTTGCGAGGGAAAACGTTGCCTATTGATTTTATTTTAAAGCGAAATGGTGACACCTTAAGCGCTGAGTTTGCTATAGATCGAATTGACTACGCCATTGGCCTAGACTCCGACCCAGACGCAGAATGGGTAAGCCGAGATATCGCAATGACACTGAAGATTAAATGATGAGTGGTACGAAATATAAATAGAGTCCTTCCGGTCTCATATACTAGGATGAGCTTTATGTTTTTGCGGTAGTCGCCTGTAGGCTTACTAACCATCAAATGGAACTTCAAACCTTTGCAGTACGGATAACAATATGACATCTCCTTATACACTTTATGGTGCGCCACTTTCTTTATATACCGGTAAGGCAAGGGCCTACATGATTTACAAAAATCAGGCGTTTGAAGAAGTGTTTTCTTCTTTTAAAGTGTATAAAAATATTATTGTGCCAAATACGGGTGTAAGGTTTATTCCTGTAGTCAAGACTCCACAAGGCGAGTACTTGCAAGATACAGTCGCTATTATCGAGCACATGGAAAAGGCCCACCTAGAGCGACCGGTCATTCCGCAGACACCCAAACAAAAACTCGTGTCGTACTTGCTTGAAACATGGGCCGACGAATGGTTACTAATACCGGCCATGCATTATCGATGTAATAAAGATAACTTCCCTTTTATATACGAAGAGTTTGGTGCCATTATCGCTCGCGGGATGCCAGCCTTTATACGCGCTTTTATCGGTAAACGTATTGGCGCAAAGTTTAAAGGTTTTGTCCCGTTGCTTGGTATCACCGAAAAAAGCATTCCTGCCATTGAAGATTGGTACGAAAACCATGTTCTAAAAAGTTTAGATGAACACTTTGCCAATCACGACTATTTGCTTGGCGATAAACCCTGCATTGGCGATTTTGGGCTAATGGGCCCCTTGTATGCGCATTTGTATAGAGACCCAGAACCTGGCCGCATTATGAAACGCATAGCCCCCAATGTGGCGCGCTGGGTTGAAAGAATGAACACAGCAAAAGACAGCGAAGGTGAATATCTTGTTGGTGACGAGATCCCCGATACTTTATTGCCAATTTTATCGCGCATGTTTAGCGAACAATGGCCAGTGCTCGCTGACACAATTAAAGTGATTGAAAATTGGTCGCAAAAACATCCAGATGAAAAGGAACTACCAAGAGTCGTCGGTAAACACATGTATACAATTGGTGAGGTTTCTGAAATGCGCGGCGTTGGAAGCTTTCCTCAATGGAAAGTTCAGCGGATATTAGAATGTTACAATGGTTTTGAAGATGCGGATAAAGCCGCTGTCGACGAGCTACTTCAAGATGTTGGCGGAACCCTTTATATGCAAACGGATGTAGCCAAACCCATAATACGTAAAAACAATAAGCTTTGTTTTGCATAACTACTGGCACTTCGCCTTCATAATACGCAGATACTATGCACCCTCAAAATTGCGCTTTAATTAGCGCGCTCACTGCTGTATAAACCCAAGCATGAAAATACCAAAACGATTATTACCATTAGTTGAAGACGGCCTCGTTGACGAAGTCCATTATCAGTTAATGAGCGGCAAAGAAGCCACCGTCTATGTGGTGTTAAGCCAAGGCGAAATACGCTGTGCCAAAGTGTATAAAGACGTAATGAAGCGCAGTTTTAAAAAAGCCGCACAGTATCAAGAAGGGCGAAAAGTCAAAAACAGTCGCCGTGCCCGCGCTATGGAAAAAGGTTCAAACTTCGGCCGTAAACAACAAGAAGAAGCTTGGCAAAACGCGGAAGTAGACGCTTTATTTACTCTAAGCAGGGCAGGTGTACGCGTGCCCCAACCTTACGGTTGTTACGACGGCGTGCTGCTTATGGAGCTAGTGACTAACGACGAAGGGGAAGTTGCGCCGCGTTTAAACGACGTTGAAATGTCGGAGGAACAAGCGCTAGAAGATCATGCGCAAGTCATGTTTTACGTCATGCTTATGTTGTGTGCGGGCGTTATCCACGGTGACTTGTCTGAATTTAACGTGTTGGTAGATGACTACGGGCCAGTGATTATCGATTTACCCCAAGCGGTTAATGCAGCGGCCAATAATAGCGCATTCATGATGCTCAAGCGTGACGTCGACAACATGACAGACTACTACGCGCAATATGCGCCTGTGCTAAAGCAAACCCATTACGCTGAAGAAATGTGGGCGCTATTTGAAGGCGGTAAGCTTACGCCTGAGACTGAACTTACCGGCGAGTTTGAATTTGATCGGAGCGAAGCCGACGTTGACACCGTGCTAGAAGAGATTAAAGCCGCATTTGCTGAAGAGCAAGAACGGCTAGCGCGAATTAAGGGTAGTGACGATACTGATGAATAAAACAAGGGGTCAGAGTTAATTTGCAACAGATGCATTGCAAATTAACACAGACCCTTTTTATCGTGCTTGTTTGGCGTGTCGGATAACAGGTTTAACTTCTCTAACCAACAAAAGTGCCATGAAAACCTAATGGAATGGTTCGATTCATGCTTGCTTGCGCTATGGGACCTTGTTTTAAGCTGTCTGCATGAAATACGTTCAAACCTGAGCGTTTTTGTTTTACGTCCAAAAAGGTTTGAACAATAAGATCTTGTTTACCTGTATTGCCGTTGGTTTGTTTGGGCACAAGCATTGGTTCTTCTACGAGCAAACCTTGTGGATACTGATATGAATCTTGTTCACCAGCATAGGCCGACCAGTTGATGAGTTTATCCGAATGAGGAGAGTTTGCTGAGCCTTTGCCTACTCCAAAAATGGGGCTTTTTTTATTGACCTTAGCCTCGTCAAAAATAGGAAACTCCATCAGCGTATCAGATTGCACCAGCTGCGCTTGCCCGGTGTTTTTATCGGCAACAATGGTGGCCGCACTTGCATATTGCGCATGAGGATTTACACCACTTTGCATTAACTCGACCATACCTTTTGTCATCAGGTTGGCATTTTTGTACCAACAAAGATTAACTTGTAGCATATTGTTTTGCTCACTAGCATGTCCAAAATGAAATACAAAACCAGCGGGTAGTTCAAACCATTGTTGTTGACTCAAGTCATTCTTGTCAACAACTAACAAGCGGCCACCAAGCTGCTCGCGCCACTCAAATTTAGTCACAAAAGACTTACCATTGCCATTCGTAAAAGTATATGGCGGAACAAAAAACACGAGTGATTTTTTGGTTTGCGCGAAATCATGCATATAGCCCGAAAATGGAAGGTCGATAAGCTGCGTTTGTTGCACACCTTTTTGCGGTGATATGCGATAGACTACAATTTTTCCGTTTTTACCAGCATAAGGCGCAAACCCAAAGTTCCACATATCGCCAGTTTGATCAATTAAAGGATGAGCTGAAAATGGCATTTGTTTGTGGTCGTTATGCCAAGTTTTTAAACCTTTAGTTTGCAATGTATGCGTGTCGAGCGAGTAGGCCGAACCACCTTCCCAAAGCGCCAGCAGTTCATCGTCCCAATGCAATAGTGCAGTGTTGGCGGTATTTGCCGAATCGTTATTGCGACCATTTAGCGCATCATCAAATGTTGTGCCCGCTGCATTGTATATAAAGCGCTGAGCCGCTTCTTCTTCAACATATTTTTCGGTTTGTACAAAGCGACCTGAATGACTCACGTTACCTTGTTCAATAGCAAACTGCTGAATCATGCCGTCGCCATCAAACCAATGCGTATAACGCTGGTCGTCTCGTTGCAACTTAGCTGGACCATTGCGCATAAATAATCCATTAAGCGTGCTGGGTAAATCACCTTGAACATCCATCGATAGCGCAGATAAACTATCTTGCTCAATCGACTTCCATCCTAAAGCCCAATCATAATCGTTACCTGCTTGAGCAATACTAGACATGCCAAGCATACTGCTGCTTGCGGCTAACACTGCGGTAGAGCTTGCTGCTTTTTTGATAAAGTCTCGACGGTTCATGACGGCTTCCTAAAGAGTTATCAAGGGGTCAGTTATCGAACAAATACTTCAATTTGGGTGTTTTGCTCTATGCTAAAAGCCGCCTCATTAAATGCTGGCATACCAAATTTGCCCACGTTGTTACTAAATCCGTAACCTTCAGTAGGCATGCCTAGCATATTGGTATCCATCGCACCGTTACCGTTTAAGTCGTGTAAAAGCTTTAGTGCATACATGCCATTTTCAAGCCCAGTAAACGAGACCGAGATTTGCTCAGCATCTGCTGCAATTTTGGCGACTCTTACTGGCTTCGCTTTGCCGCCATAAGCTGTTTCAGAGTCAAACAAGGCAACTAAAAGCTCGCCTTCTTGTTTTTCGATATGCGAAAATGTCACGTCTAAATCACTCGCAAAGGCCGAAGCGCTGCTTAAAGCCAACCCCAATAAGCCAACAGCTAGAAGAGTAGTAAAAGATTTTTTTGAAGTATTCATGGTATGTATCCTGTTAGTTAAATTCATTTATTGTTTAAGACAGGATTAGAATAAACAAAACGAATGGCAAAAGAATGTGCCTAAAGTTGTTTTATGAACTATGACTTTTGGCATATGGAAGGCGTATGATGGTCGGTCCAATACTCAGTTAAAAAAATACGAAAAAACATCTCCAAATAAGTCTGTGAAGAAAAATGCTGCAATTATGACGATAACAAGCATGATAATTTTTTTCACGTAAAAGGCTATAATAAAAGGTATCCAAGGGTTTACGAAGGGTTCGATCGTTATATTCATAAACAAGGTCGCTGCAAAAAATGGCCACGAAGCCCACGTTATAGATGGTGTAATAAACGTTTTTATTTTTTTTAAAATGAGTTTACGTTTACGTTTTTTTTCTTCTCGTTTAAAGAGTTTTTCTAGCTTTTGAAAGTGTGCGATTTGCTCTTCATTTGCAGTTTCATCTGCAATCGCTTCTGCAAAAATAAAAAGATCTGAGTCTTCAGGCCTCTCTGAATGAATAAGTAACCATAGTGCTTCTTCATAAAATGAAACGGTATATTTTTCACAAATATATGTCGCTCTTTCATCAAAATATTCGTAAGCACCTCTCCCCCAAATTATAAGACGAGCATTATTTTTCCTTTGATATTGTTTTTTCGTAAATAACTGAGTGTCATGCTCTAGCTTTTCTGGAAAATCGATATCGCCGATACTGTCTGGGGCAATACCACTTACTATTGAGCCCAATAGTCCATGTGTATGATCTTCAATCTTTCCTGTATATGAATTATAGCGTGCCGTTTCTCTCCGTTTGTTTTCAGCACGCTTACTATTTTCTAATGCTATTTCGCCTGCACGCAAATTTTTTTCTCTTTCACGTAGTTCACCGCTTTGCCATAAAAAATCTAGTCGTAAGCGTTGCGTTTCAGAAAGCATTGATTGAGTAAAGCTAGATTCGTCCATACTGTCTAAATTAGCCATTTTTTCTAGTCCTTGTATACAACTATTAAACTCATTGGTATTCGAGGCTATTCCTATGCCTAAATATTTGCCTCATTGCAAATATAAGCGAGAAACCATAGTATTAATTAAAGTATTAAAATAAAAAAGGGTATGCAACAATAAACAAAGCAACCACAAACAGCATATAAAAAAGTGCTAGAAATAATGCGATTAATGCACTTGCTGTTATATTCCATATGGTGCCAAGTTCGAAAAAATTATTTGAAATCAATAAATAACACCATAATCCAAAACTAAGAATTCTCAATGAAGCCACCGCAATTTTTTGTCCTTTACAGGTATTTATCCAGTTCAAGTATTTAAATAAAACAAAAACCAAAAATATTACGTAAAGGCCAATAACACCCCATTTTATGAATCTATGCAGCTCAGCGTTGAATGTTGAGTTTGTAATGTAGTCAGCAAAAACATGGTGGGCAATATAAACGGAGTAAACCATCGCTGCTATCACTATTAAATTGATTAAGCCTAAGCCTCGGACATAAGGTGCCTCCGAAGGTAATGAAGGGCTGTTTTTGGAATGTTTACTACTTCGAGCCCCTGCATCTAGTCTAGACTGCTTTAGGTTCCAATTCCCTTCCTCGTATGCTTGCGCGTCACTTCTCTGTTCCGGATTCATTATCACCTCCTTATTGTTGAATAAAAACACGAAACAAGTTAATTATATTCGATTTAGTAAGCGCTAGGTTTTGTAGATAATACAAAGCGAAAGTTGTAGTGATGGTCTAGAAGATAATTGTAAAAACGCTTCCTAGGCAACTAAAAATAAGCCAAAAGTAACAAACTCCAATAAATAATATATAAATTGGATTGCCAAGTAAGGCAATACTGGATATCGCATTCGCGATTTCGATTGTCGCTCCAGTTTTCAAATTTTTAGTTTTGATGATTTCTTTGACAGATAAGAATAGCTTTGCTCTCTCAATGAGTTCTTTTGTTTTAATTTTGGTTTTACCTTTGCCAATTGAACTATTGGGGTCGTCAAAAGAATTCTTCAACTTTTCCTTGATGCTGTCTTGATTATTTACAAGCCGAATAAACTCTTCCCTACCAGCCTTTAATTTCTGAACGTTCACTAATTTCTGAGCGAGTCTAAAGATAAAAAATAATGGAATACAGCTAAGTATAAGAAAAGGTATTGCCAAATAAAGAGTTGATGCAAAGAACACTGAAATAGTAAGCAACCCTATGCAGATATAAACAAACAGCATGAGGTGCTTACTTACTCCCATAATTTTATCTACGGTGTTGTCTACTAAAATATTAAGTTGGTTTATTAGGATAGATTCTGACATGACAATAATTCCTGATGTTACGTGCTGTTTCAAAGCAAGTATTTCTTAAATGCACATTCACTACCCAACATCAGTACATTTTCCCTTTTCAGTTAAAACATATCATTTATTGTACAGGATGTATAGGCAACGATTTTAGAGCAATGCGAATATATGAAGTTGTCAACTAAGCTCTTTCCAATCAAAAAAAGTCAACAATTTCACAATATACCGTTATTGCAACAATTAGCTTTTCTCAGTTTCTAGTTGTTTGGTTGTTTTTATTAGGCTGCGCTTGCCGAAGAGCAAGAGCGGCTGGCACGCATTCGGTAGGACGATGATACTGATAAGTAGTCAATAGTCTGATATCAAACAAACGCCTAGACTTTCATGCCTTACCAAATGGCAAATGGTCTCCTAAAATTGTTTTACAAATCATGTTTTTTGGTCTAGGCCATGGGTGTTTCTTGGTAAATAAAAATGGTAAGTAAAAATGTCTTGTAGATCTTTCCCGTATTAGTAATAATTGTTAGTACAACGTAAAAATATTTCCAATTTGAAAAATAATACATTAACAACAACTCCATTATTAAAAAGGTCGCGTGGTAAATGCAAAGTTTAAAAATAACGAGTACTCCCGCCTACAAGGCGCTGTTACGATCATATTCTATTTTTTCAACCGTCATCGTTTTTCTAGCTATTGCCTGCCAAGTGCAAGCGCAAACACACCCTAATTTAATTTTAACCAAGCAAGGCGTTGAAGATATACGCGCTCAATTGGGCAATTTACCGGTATTTGATGATGCTTTGGCAAAAGTAAAAGCAGAAGTTGATGCTGAAATGGAATTGGGTATTTTAACGCCAGTACCCAAAGACTTCTCTGGCGGCTACACCCATGAAAGACACAAGCTAAATTACGCGATGGCTCAAAAAGCCGGCCTTTTGTATCAAATTTTGGGTGACGAAAAATACGCGAAATACGTGCGCGATATGTTTTTTCAATATGCCGATATGTATGTTGATTTACCTCGACACCCACAAATACGCTCATATGCACGCGGTAAATTATTTTGGCAAAGTCTTAATGAATCGGTTTGGCTAGTTTTTATGGCGCAGGCTTACGACACAATTTATACGTATTTATCAGATGAAGAAAGACAAGATCTTGAGCAAAGATTGTTCAAGCCCGTTGCTGATTTTATCTCTATTGAAAACCCACAGTATTTTAATCGAGTGCATAACCACAGCACTTGGGGCACGGCAGCTGTTGGCATGATTGGTCTTGTAATGGACGACGATGAACTTATTAATCGTGCGCTTTATGGTCTCGATGATGACGGAATTGAACTAGGAACTAAAGACGATGATGGCGGCTTCTTAAAAGTCGAAGGTCAGCAAGCAGGCTTTATTGATAACTTAGAAGAGCCGTTTTCACCAGAGGGTTATTTCACCGAAGGCCCGTATTATCAGCGTTATGCTATGTATCCATTTTTGGTTTTTTCGGTAGGCGTGCAAAATGCTAGACCAGAGCTTAATTTGCTTGCCCATAAAG
>CAZXTD010000106.1:0-14474 GCA_964643575.1 uncultured Glaciecola sp.
GCTTTAGTAAGCTTGGGCAGCAAATAGATAATCGCCATGGTCAAGGCAATCAAACCAACCATGACATACAAAGCAGTCCCGCTCATCCATTCCCACTCACCAGCAGCGTTGAGCACTTCGAACTGGCCAAGCTGTGCCAAGAAGATGACTATTGCCAGCCCGTTAACAAAGCCCAGCATTACAGGGTATGGCACAAGGCGAATAAATTTACCGAGCTTAAATATTCCAAAACTGATTTGAATAATGCCCGCCAGCACCACCGCGGCAAACAAGTATTGCACCCCGTGGTTCATCACTAGCGCGACCATTACCACGGCCATAGCGCCAGTCGCACCCGATATCATGCCTGGTCTGCCGCCAATGGCAGAGGTGATAAGTCCCATCATAAATGCAGCGTATAAACCAACCATTGGCTCTACACCTGCAACAAAAGCAAAGGCTACAGCCTCAGGCACCAGCGCTAGTGCAACCGTTATTCCTGAAAGCACATCGTTTTTGACGTTACCTTGTGCGCCATTAAAATTATTAAACATTCACTACCCGTTGTAGATTTGTTGAGCAAAAAACTGGCGCGAGTGTAACAGAAGCGAATTGAGAATTCTTTTAACAAAATGTTAAAAATCAATACTTAGCTTTTACCGCCGCCTAAACAATTAGGCGAATCAGGTGCGATGCCCTGCTTTTTAGCCCAGTCTTCTTGCGTATAAGTGTGTTGAGCTAATGCATGCACAGGGCCTGCCAACTCTTCACTTAAACACTGATTAACCAATCGGTGGCGCTGAATAAGCCGTTTACCCGCAAAATCTTCAGACACAATCGTAACCTTAAAATGCGTTTCGGAGTTAGCCGGCACGTTATGCATATGACTCTCGTTAAGGACTTCTAAATAGCTTGGGCTTAAGGCCGCTTGAAGTTTTGCCTCAATGGCTTGTTGTACTGTGTTTGTCACAAAAACTCCTGTGTTCGGATTATTATTTGGCATCAATTTTACCAGTGCGTTCAATTATACCCTAGCACTTGCATTACCGAGCAAATAATTCAGTATTGTACTTTTTCAACGTTGTCCTTTCGGTATTACAGAGCGAAACGTGAAGTTTAAACGCGGGCCCAGCTGCGTCTTACTTTTATTAATACCGTGGTGCCAAAACGACTGTGTATCGCCTTGCATAACAAGCAAAGATCCATGTTCTAGCGCAATGCGCTGAGTTTCGTTGCTATTGATATGCTTGAACGTGAAGCGTCTAGTTTGGCCTAAACTCACAGATGCTATTGTGGGCTTAAGCCCAAGCTCTGGCTCGTTGTCGGCGTGCATGCCCATGCTGTCGTTACCATTTCGATAGTAATTTGCCAATACAGAATTGAATGACGTTTGCGTAGTTTGTTCGCATGCTTGTTTTAGTTTATGTAGGCGAGCGTCCCACGACAAAGGCTGCATAACATGTTTAGAATACTCATATTCGGTATCAGGATCACCGTACCACGCTTGTAAGCGCGGAATTTTCATCTCTTTGCCATATAATTTAACAGTGGGCTGATACCAGTGTAATTGCTCAATAAAGTACTTCATTAAATGGCTGGCATGTTTCGAGCTCAGCCAATTGGGGTAATATCTCACTTGCGCATCTTGCATAGGCAAGTGGTAAACCGCACTATGGTCTAGTCCCTGTAAATTTGATTGAGCTGGCTGTTCAGCTGGCCCTTTCCTTGAATGGAGCGAGCTGTGTTCTTCGTCTTTCATTTTATTTGCTTGGCGCCTTTTGCTGTTACTGTTAACGCTCTATTTAATTTAATACTGATATCAAAGATTCAAAGTTAGCCTCAGACTATCATAATTTGCTATGCTAAGCGCATTATCAGAGTTCGTGCGACCATTAGTGGCCGCAATAATTAGGCATAAGTCATCGTACTATGAGCAACACGCAGCTAGATATTCAAGCTCATTCACTTCAGCTTAAACGTTTTCCACACAATCAATTTGACCGCTCTTTGCGCGCTTGGGATGCGGCAGACGAATATATGATTGACCATGTTTGCAGCCATATCGATACATCAAGCTTAAACAATATAGTCATTATTGGAGACAGCTTTGGCGCCTTAACTTGCGCCATGTCTTTGCTTGCCCCTCAAGCAAAAATAACGATATTTACTGATTCGTATATGAGTGAACTCGGAATACAAAAAAACCTACAAAAAAACCAAATTAACGAGCCATTGGCCAACAATCGGATTCGAATCCAAGATAGTCTTAACTTGTCTTCTAACGAAGAAAAAAGTCTTCTCGAAGAAGATATTGGAGTTGCTACACCTGATCTTGTGCTAATAAAGATACCGCGCACCCTAGCGTTTCTAGAATATCTGTTAATACAAACAAACCAACTAGCCAACAACAGCACACAGATAGTGGCAGGCGCTATGGTAAAACTGGTCACCTCTTCGGTAATGAAGTTGTTCGACAAACATTTTAATAATACTCGCTCGTCTTTAGCACGCAAAAAGTCACGTTTGATATTTGCTGAGCAAGCAAAGGAAAAACTAAAAGAAACACCCGCCCCACGAATAGTAAATGACCCTTGCATCAGTTTTAGCCTACATAATTACCCTAACGTATTTTGCCGAGAGCAAATCGATATTGGTGCACGCTACTTGTTACAACATTTACCCGAAACTAATAAGCCTGAACATACCATTATCGACTTAGGATGTGGCAATGGCATATTGGGCATCAGTATATTAGTTGATGCACCCGAAGCCACAGTATATTTTGTGGATGAGTCATACATGGCCATCGCATCGGCAAAAAATAGTTTTAAGCAAAGCGGTGCAAAAGGCAAAGCAAGATTTTTGGTCAGTCATGCTCTATCTAACATACAATCTGAAGACAAGCACTTTGAAGGCGCAGACACCATTATTTGCAACCCACCCTTTCATCAACAAAGCACGGTGCTAGATGATATCGCATGGCAAATGTTTGTAGATGCAAAAAAACACCTAAAAGTAGGTGGCGAACTCAGAATAGTAGGCAACCGCCACCTTGAACATCGCGCAAAACTCAGTAAACTTTTTGGTGGATGCAAAGTGATCGCCAGCGACAAAAAGTTTGTTGTATTGAGCGCCATTAAACAAACAGATTAATTTTATAAGGAAGAGTTTATGTCATTACTTGCTCAAGCAAAGCAAGCCAACTATCAAACAAATCAGCTTGTAAACTGCCAAGGTAAAAACGCAAATGTAAGCTTCTTTAGCCTTATGCTTAATATTAGTTTACTCATGTTTAGCCTACTTTTTGCAGGCTCAGCCTTTGCGCAAGCAAAAGAAACACCCAAGCTGAGCGCTCCCGTTGGCGAGGCCATTCAAAAAGATAACTTTTACCCACGGGTCAAATTTGAAACCACAATGGGCGACATTGTAATTGAGCTCAACCGCGCCAAAGCGCCGCTCACCACCAATAATTTTTTGAGCTACGTGCAGCAAAAAGAATACGACAACACACTTTTTAACCGCATTATACAAGACTACATTGTGCAAGGCGGAGGTTACGATCTCGACTACAAAGAAAAAGAATCTTATTTTAAAATCATCAATGAGTCGGGCAACGGTTTGAAAAACGAAATGTACACCATCGCTATGGCGCGCATGAACGACCCACACTCAGCCAAGAGGCAGTTTTTCTTTAACGTGCAAGACAACGACAACTTAGACCCTGGCAGGCAATGGGGTTATGCCGTGTTTGGTTTAGTTATGGAAGGCCAAGATGTGATTGATGCCATGTCGAAGGTAGAAACCGACATCGACCAAGGTACAGGCTACCCCGATACGCCGGTTGAAGATGTTGTTTTAAAGCGCGCCACTATTTTACCCGAACCCACCTACGATTAATCTTAGGTAATGCGCACAAGTGGTGCTCAACAAACAACTAAAGCACCACTCGTTTACCTGTTGTCGCAGAGGCAAACGCAGCTTCAACAATGGCAATGTCTTTCATACCCTCTTCACCTGTTACAAGGATATTACCTAAGCCGAGTATCGCTTTTGCATCATTGTCCATTTGCAAGCTTTGCTGCATTCCTTTAATAGCCGGATAAGCGCCGCCAAGACTATCTGTGCCTTTAACACCGCTATATTGCGACATAGGTTCTAGTTGATACCAACCATCTTCGCAGTCAACCCGTGCTTTGTTATACGACTTTACAATAGACGTCGCACAATCGGCCATTACCCCATTTGGAAATTCGAGCGTGAAATTTGTGGTTTCGTCTACTTCTTTAAAGATGTGAGGATGAGACTTGTCGAAACTGGCCGTGATAGCAACGGGCTCTTGGTTGCTCAAGTAACGCGCACCGTTGAGCGGATACACACCCATGTCGTACATTGCACCGCCGCCCATATCTTTCTTCATGCGCCAGTTATCTTCTGGAAAGCCATTACCTGCGTAGCCAGCTCGTGTAAATATCTGCTTGATATCACCAAACTTTTGCTGTTTTGCGTAAGCACCAAAGCGCATGGTGTTTGGTTCGTGCTGCATACGATAGCCTATGGTAAGTTGTACTTTATTTTTTGCACAGGCGTCTATCATTTGCTTGCACTGTGCTACGTTCATGGCCATAGGTTTTTCGCACCATACGTGCTTGCCAGCGTTCGCACCAATTAGTGCATACTTTAGGTGTAAGGATGTAGGCACTACAACATAAACCACATCAATGTCAGGATTGTTGGCCATTTCGTGCATATTATCGTAAGAATAGACGTTGCTATCAGGAATGTCGTAGCGCTTTTGCCACTCAGGTATTTTAGAAGGCGTGCCGGTAACAATGCCGCGCAATTCGCAAAATTCGGTATTTTGTAATGCGGGGGCGAGTAAAGCTCGGCTGTAGTAGCCTAGTCCAACTAAAGCCACGCCGACTTTTTTTTGATTGCTTTTAGGCGTTTGAGCAAGAATGGAAAAGGGGCTCAAAATTAAGCCACTACCCGTTAACTTGATGAAATTGCGTCGTGATACTTGGCCTTGCGTAATTTCGCTTTTGTTGGCGTTGTTAGAAAACATATGAGTTACTCTAGATTGAGGCGTCTCTATTTAGTGTAGACTTTTTGAACGCTTTTGGATCTATATTTAACGAATGTTTGAAGTTCTTGAAATCGCTTCTTAGACATTAGCAAAATAATAGGCACTAAAAATCAAAAAGCCTATGAGGATTCATAGGCTTATTATGTATCGCTAGCTCACTAATTAGGCCTTGCGGCGCAACAGCAAAGTAAAAACACCTAACGAAATGATTGAAAAAACTGTTGGAGCATTGACGCTTACTTGACCTCGTTCGAGCTCTAAAAACCGCACTGAATTTATAGGACCTTCTAATACTAGCTCAAAACCAGATAATCCAGTCGATTCATATATATTAAAATCGAACAAGTCAAAATCGCCAATACCAAGGTCAAACAGCTCTGCTTGAAAGCCAAACTCAAAAAAACCGTCTGTTGAAAAGAAGTCAGGATTGCCGTTTGCGTCGGGCGGCACTGAAGCAAAAATATCACCAACCGCAGTTAAAACCAAAGAGCCGTCTTGGCTAAAATATTCACCCGCTTCTATAGCAACTAAATCAAAACCGTTGTCTATAAGTACCAAATCATCAGTAAATCTGAGGTTGATAAATTCATAGGAATCAATATCCCATACAAAAACATCACTACCATCATCGATGCCATTTTCAGACAACACGCCAACCTCAATCGACCCGCCATCAAAAGTAAACTCTTGCGTTATCAACGCCGCATTTGAACTAAAAACAGCACCAAAGCTCAGGCCCAAGCATACTGTCGCTGCTGCAAATATATTTTTTAACTTCATTGTATTACTGCTCCCAATACTACTATTTAATTATTTTTGTTATTTCATGTTTATTTTTAAAAGCATGTTGTACCAGCTTAAACAAATAGTTTTTGTTTAGTGGCTTCGTCCACGATAAAGAATAACCTTGTTAAAATTAGGTTGCGATTATAACTTTTTGTTAACCTTTTATTTTTTATTTTGACGTTTTAGAGGTCGAATTCAATATCAATGATAATCATATGCTTAGCGAAAACAATGAAGCTAGCGAGCGTGACCAAGTAACCGCGTTATTAATAGGTGATTCTGAAAAGAGACGAATATTGCAAGACGGTTTAAAAAAGTTTGATGCGTTCAACTTTATTGAAGAACAAAAAAAGGTCGTTAACGGGTGCAACAATAAGCAGGGAGAATGAGAAGTAGTAGAGGAGTACAAAAACTGCCATGCACGTTGATTCATGCATGGCAGATAACTAAATTACTCGCCAGTAAAACGCAATTGAATCGCAAAATTCAAATTAATTGGCGCAAAACCTTCACCATTAAGTGATAAAAATGAATCTCCAAATTCACTATTAGTGTCTACAGCAACTAGAGGCGGAAGACCACCTGGGCCAGTTTCAAAGTTATCATCAACTTCTACAATAACAAACAAGTCTAGCTCAGGATCACGGCGCAATAACGCTTGATACACGCGGCCTACGCTGCGTGCGCCTCTGAAAAAGAAAGGCGTGTCGTCGGCATCTTGTGCAATAAAGTCAAGCTGTTGACGAATGGGTCTTTGCGTATTGATTTGAGCAACGCCGTTTTCATCTACTTTACCCGTTGCGAGTGCAACACGTTTAAAGCGAGGTACAACTGACTCATCAAATACATTAGTCAGTATCGAAGCTGAAGTGATACTTGCACCAGTAGCCAGCAGGTCAAGCACATCTGCATTAGCAAAGCGCGTTGCGTAAACGACATCAGTCGCACCAAATACTGCGCTGGTACCACCAAATTCGACTGCATCGTATGAGCTTAGTACTCTTTCGTTATTGATAACAACGTTTAAGCCTTCTACATCATTGCCGGGTCTGGCATTAACCATCTGGCCTCTTCCAGGGTCGACTTCAATACTGCCTTCTTGGCGGCCTCGAGATAAATACTCTTCAGGAAAAGTGTCGGGCGAATAGCGGTTACCAAAACTTGCTGTGCTAGAAACACGGCTTGCCGCCACAGGCGACCCGTCTAGGGCTTGCGCTAAAATACGATATCTACCTTGCTTCACAGGAATCTCAAAATCACCGTCGGCAACTGCAAATTCTTCATTAGCAAAAAATAAGGCGCCATCGGCAATGCGTTCAACAAAACGAACACTGCCCGACAAGGCTTCAACCTGCACCGTATCCAAACGGCCTAACTCTACCGCTTGCAAACTCGCACCCGCAATAGGTAATCCATCAGGTTTAGTAATGTTTCCCTTAAGCAATGCGTATACTTCGTCAAAAGCTTCATCATCTTCTTGTAACGCTGCAATGCCTGTGTCGTCTGTGCCTTCTTGATAAGCATATGAGGACCAAGAAATATCATCCTCGTGCAATGTGCGCGTGGCTAACTCAGCGGCGGCATCCCCTGTATCAATAAATGGGAACATGGTGGAGCCGGTACCGTCAGCACCAGAAATAACATTGATGCTTGCATGTGATAAGCCATGAGAATGACCAAATTCGTGCACGGCGATAGCTTCAATATCAGCGGTGGTTTCATCGCTCGCCTCTAGGCTCCAAGCAACGGTACGATTGTTAAATTGCACGTCGTTATCGAGTATGGTGCCAGCCAAATAAAAGCCCGCAGGAAACTCAATATCACCGTCGTTATCGATATCGGTACATACGTTGACACCCTCTACGTCAGGATCATAAACATCGCTGTCGCCATCGCCATCTATATCATCGCCTACATTAAACTGAGTATCTGCTTGTAAGCTAGTGGAAGGAGACGATGCCAAAGCGGTAAAAGTTTCAGGCGTTTCAAAGGTTAATTCGTTGATAAAATCAAAACCTCTGTTGCCGTTGCCTAGAGTTTCAACTTTTGTGATATTCATGTTGATGAACGACGTTGTAATCACATTCCATGAATTTAAAGCACTTTGTAAAGCAGTGCGGGTTGATTCTAAATCAATTTCAATGTCGGTGCCTTCGTTAGGCAATATAGTGTCGAGGGTGTATTCGACATTGGCGCAACGCTTATCCCAAAATATAGGAGTAAGCTCTACCGTGTTGAATCCTTCAAAAGCAGGTTGACCGGTAAAGTTAAAAGTATCTAAATACCCACCAGCAACGCTAGCACCCGATAAGCCCATCAACACTGCGGCTGCTGCACCAATTCCAGCTTGGCTAAGTTTATTATTTTTCTTCATTTTTATAGTCCTTGTGCAGCATGAATTTTAGCTTTCATTTCTGTCAGGCTGTAACGCTCGCCATTAGTGAGAGTGCCGTTAATCGACTCTTCGCCATTTACCATTGTAATTGAGGCTTGACCTTGGTTAAAACCAACGACTTGAAACTCATCTTTTGCTGCTAAAGGAGAAAGAAAGTACAAGTTTTTTTGTGAAGACAAAACAGGTGTAACACCTGGCACTACTTCACCCACAAGGAAGCGCCCCTTATTCATCGTTCCGCCAGGGATTACCACGGTAATCGTTTGTGGCGTATTTCCTTTTATGCGCTCTTCGATACTAATAGTCAGTTTAGTTAAAGGAGCGTTACCTTCCATCACGGTAACCGAGTCAAGGACTTCGCCAGTAACAATGACTGTTGACGCTTCTGTCACTTCTGCCAGATCCATTTGTTCGTCGGTGGTAGCATTTGCAAACGACATTGCAAGTACACCAGCCAATAAACAGCTAGTTTTTATCATTTTTGTAAGCATATGAATTCCAAATTTCAATTTATTTTATTTTTATTCGACGTAAAGCTTGACCATTTTATCGTATCCATAAAAACCACGATATTGACCGATGGCGAGACTTTGCGTCATTCATGGTCATTAGTTATAATTATTAATACTTTATTTTGTTTTAATAACATCAAACAAAACAAGTACAAGGTAAGTAATAGCAAAACACTGAGCCATTACAAGCAAAATCTTAAAAATCGCTTTATCCTCAAGTACATATAAAAGTACATACGCCTTTAAACACATTAGTTTAGTGGTCTTTTCCAATATTCTGCTCGAAAAGATTACTAAAATTTAACAATTAGGACGCGAAGTTTACGCGTCAGATTGGAGTTTTATTTTATACCTAAGTCAAATCGACCATAGCGTCAACACAATACCCACATCAATGGCGGGGTTAAAAAAGATAGACCCCACTCGCAAATATTGCTACAAACTAAGCTATTTATGCCGATACCAATTAAATTGGCAAGAGATTTGCCTCAAGCTTTTACTACACACGCAAAGATCAATGGCATTAGAAAAGTACCAATACTTAATTGAAAACCTAGCTCCCAGTGCATTTGAGCACAATTTTGTGACGCTTCTAGAAGAGCAAACGCCCACTTTAAGCGAGGAAACTCGCTTCAACTTATTAATGGAAATTAAGCGTTTATGCCAGCCATGCATAAAGGCAATTGATTTACGTACCCTCTGTGAAGAAGAGTGCACAGTGGTTTTACACGATGGCCTAAAACATTATTTGTCGGCAGAAGGCAACGAATTGTTCATGCATTTATTGTCTCAGTATCACAGCTATACGCTTGGTGTAATGGAGGGAGTACTTAACTACTTTAGCAAGCAAAGAGATATAAACCTTGGTCATAGTGATAGCGAACAGCATGAGCAAAAAAGCGATATTAATCCCATTACGCATGTTAGTAGGGTTGAATCATTGTTGTCTTACCCAAGCCGCAAAGAAGAGCGCTTAATAGAAAGAATTGAAGTTCGTTTATTCTTATCTTCTACGCTACTGATTTGCGCGCATACTGTCGATATTTCCCGGCAAGGGTTGCGAATTCACCTAGATGACGAAACTGAACTGACTCTCATCAAAGGATACCGACCAATTCAACTCGTTTTTGTTGGCCTAGAAGACGAACAAAAACTCGCTAAATTACCGGTCCCATTTATAGTAAGTGGAATTTCACAGGGTTATTCCCGTGCCGATATCCACCTGACACGAAACTGGAATAACGGACCCAGCGACTACAATAAGTATTTAGATAAACTATTTGAACATCGCAAAAGAGATAATACTTCTGTAGAGACGACCAATACTCAGCTGGCCATAGAATCAAAAATATATGAACAAGCTGTTGCAGCAACTTGCTTGGGTATCAGCCTTTTTATCAATACTAAAGATATCCTTTCTCCCTTTGTGGAATGTGCTTGTCACAACGATTTCAATATCGATATCGTCGACTACTGGCAAGATGAAAATGACCAGCAAGTACTCGGATTTCTGTTTAATAAAGAACGTTTGAGACGGCTGTTAATTGAGAGTGATACAGAGCTAAGCACCACTGTGTATTGCTTCAACCACATTAACAAGAACAAAATTTATTTTTATTCCGCCACCGACCAAGAGTTAGAAAATAACACCGAACTCAAAGATGTGTATTTAAGCTATGCCTCTCGAAAGGCCAGTTGGAAAGTGTATAAATTATCATGCCATCAAGTAGACACAAACGATGCGCTGCTTCCAAGTTCTCTTCCTAACGGCATAAACCAAGTTATCAATCAAGATAATCGACCTCATGCACCTAAATTAGAGGCAAAGCTCAAGCACTTATCACACATGATTACGATGACAGATATCACACATAATCCTGACCAGCTGCGTTATCACCAAAATCAATTCGAAAAAGATAAAATAAAACTACTGTCTGTATTTGGGCATGCTAGAAATCGGCCACCAAAACCCATTGAAATATACAAATTTGCGTGGTTTGACCGTCGCACTGAACGCCGTTATAAATTACGCACAGAAATTAGCTTGTTGCAAAATAAAAAAGAATACCTAGGCGTGTCAGAAGACTTCTCGGTACAAGGCTTAAAAATAGAACTTGAAGAAAGTCTAAAAGCAAAGCTTGGCGATATTGTTTGGGTCTCGTTTGTGCGCCTGCAAGATATTACTAAAGAATATACCTTACAAACCTTGCCCTATGAAGTGATGCGGGCCAGTGAAGACGGTTATGTTATACACCTAAAAACCGCCGGGCAAGACGAGGCAGAAACAACGCAGGCATTCTTTAAAATGCTTATACGCAAAAACAAAGACCGCTTAAAACCATTGCCTAGCGATCAAACGCTCGTGGGCCTGCGCCGTGCTTTAAGAGTACTGCAAGCTAGAAACACGCCTCAAGTCTGTGTATTTACACATCAACAAAAAGACCTGCACTTTCCGGCAAAAACCTCGCTTAACCTTCAAAAGTCGAGAGAGTTTCCGTATTTACGGCATAACATGCCCGCTGGCTTTTTAGACCTTACCGGCTTTTTTCAAGTGCCACAAAAAGGGCCACAACATTTGGCTAGTATGCTCAATAAAGCGCGAAAGAATCAATTACCGGTTAGTTACGAACTACTAATAAATTATGACAACAGTGAAGTTAATCCAGTTGAAGCCTTACGATGCGTCTGGGAAATTGACCTACTTGAATATGCCGACAAACTTTCGTTTATTCGCTCAGCCATACAAGATCATACCTTTTATGCATGCCGAGTTACCTGCATGCCAAAACAAACACCGCTTCCACAGCTCTATCAAGAAGAACTCAATTACCTAAAAAAACATGACCCTCAACAGGCTAAATCAATCGAAGAACTTGCTTGGAGTTTCAGTGGCCATGTATTTTTAACTGACATTACTGGTGAACTGCTGATGCGTTACGGTTTGTATCAAAATTAATTTTGTAGTTTCATAACTTTATTCACCCTTTCTAGCTTTTTCAAACGTCTTGCTTGTATCCTTAATATTGTTACAAGACGATTTAATATGAAAAATACTATCTCCGGTTTTGTTCTTTTATCGCTTAGCTTAAGCGCTCTAAGTGCCAACTCATCTGCTTACAGTGAGGCGATAGATTCAATAACAACCGCTGCAGCTACCGTGAAATGTTCAGACCACGAAATTCCAAAGTCGAAAGTGTTGAGTGAGCGTGCTGGTAAAAAAATCATGACGGCTTACGATCATTACATGGATGAGAGTATTGATGAATTAACACGCACCCAAGAAACTGTCGAGCAGTTACAAGCAATAAATGCAAAAAGCGCATTTGATGAAGCTAGTACTAATCGATTTTTGGGACAGATTTTATATCAACAGGAAGGAAAAAGCCGCGAAGCAATACAAACATTAGCCATGGCGGTAAATGAAAAAGTGCTTAACGATAAAGAGCATGCCGATACGCTGCAACTGCTCGGAGACTTGTCTTTTAGAGAAGAGGCCTTTGCTGAAGGTATTGCGTGGCATCAAAAATGGATTGCTTTTACCTGCGATCACAACCCTTTTCTGTACACTCAACTGGCAACAGCTTATACACAATTGAGCGATTACGACAAAGTGATAGAAATGGCTGATATGGCAATTTATTATTCGCAACAAGTTAAATCAGACAAAACCACGGTGGCACTCACAGACAAAGAGCTCGCTAGCCAAAAAAAGCCTTTCGAACTCAAAATTAACGCTTACCACGAGCAAAAAGATTTCAAGCAGGCGCTTGAAGTAGCTGAGATACTTATCACACAATTTCCAAACGATGAGCAATGGTGGCCTCGACTCGGCTTTTTATACATGGCGGTTGAAGACTTTGATAAAGCTTTGGCTACGTTTTATTTGGCGAATAAAAAAGGATTCCTCAGCAAAGCAATTGAATACAGAGCCTTAGTACAATTGTACGCGTCCAATAACGTGCCCTATACATCGGCGAAGCTTCACAAGAAATATATTGGTGACGGTATTTTTGAATCAAGCGCTCAAGAATGGGCAAAACTGGCTAATACTCTACAATTAGCCAGAGAATATCCGCAAGCGGCTAGCTACTATGGCCTTGCTGCAAAGCAATCTCAGGACCCTGAATATTACCGCAAGCAAGGTGTGTTGTTAATGACAGCCGAGCAATATGATGAAGCAATTAAGGCGCTCAATTTATCCCTTGATACCGGTATTGAAGATCCATTAAAGGTGCATTTTTCATTGATGGAAGCGCACTTTTTTGCTGGAAATTATGAGCAGGCTATGAAACATGCCGATAAAGCCAAGCAATCAAAAAATTTATATCGTAATACAGAGGCTTGGATACCCTATATTCAACAGAAGATTGAGCAACAGGCCAGAATGTTAAGAGCAAGTTTATAGCGAGAAGGCTTTGGCTAAGGATTACAAAACGGACAGTTAAACGAACTGGCTAATTTGTTTTGTGGGTAAGCGATACTTTCAAAAGCACAAGCCTTACAACGGGCTAAATAGTGCTTTGTTTCGTTGCTAGGTAAGTGGCAGAGTTCGCATGGCAGGCCTTTTACTGCTTCATCTGCAACAAAATCTACTTGGCCGCATTGGGGGCAATGGTGAGTGAGCCGGGCAATCAAGTCTTTGCAAGCCTCTTTAATCACCAACTGGCGGTCAGGACAATGCATTGCCCTAAAATCGGCTTCTAACTCTACCGGAAACTTTAAATCTGTGTCGGCTTGCGCAAGCACTTCTTCGAACGACAAACCCTTCACATAATGACTATCTTGTTTGATCATCCATCGCTGCTCCAACGAGTTCCGTTGTAACTTTTCTGCTATCTCTTATATAATATTTGCCTTCAATAAGCCTAAGGCGGTCAAGCTTGATGCCCTCGCCACAACTTCGATGTTTAGCCCAGGATTAACAAATGCAAGGTATTCTTCGTTTAGCGTGCCCACAGGAAAAACTGAATTAAAGCTCCCTTCGCTCCCTATACCTTGCTCGCAGCAAGTCAGTTCACAAGCTAAGTAGGCTTTTTTAAGCGCTGCATCTTGAGGGCTTAATCTACGCGCAATCTTATTATCAAAGGTTCCTAGACTGTCAGTATCAAATTTGTCAGTATGGATTAGCTCAACACCAAAAGCGTCACAAATTAAAGGTGCCAGCAATGCTTCTTTGGCGTGTTTGGTAAGGATAGCGACAGGAGTAGAAACAGAAAAATGAGAATTCATAAAAATTAAACAGCTTAACTTAGGCCTAAGTGGTAACTCACAATATATTCAAGTGACTTAAGATTAGCACATTATGACCAACAGCTTAGGGTTTTAAACTGACTGATTTACATAATTTTGCGAAGCAAACAACTGTCTGGTCAAGCATAATTTTTTAACTACAGTCTTATCCAATATAACTTAATACGTATTAGAGGAAGGTAATGAAAGCATCAGACTTAATGGTAAAAGCCTTAGAAGCAGAAGGTGTCGAGTATATTTTTGGTATTCCGGGTGAGGAAAACCTCGACTTGTTGGAGTCTTTACGAAACTCCTCAATTAAACTTATTTTGACACGTCACGAACAAGGCGCGGGGTTTATGGCTGCCACCTATGGGCGCCTAACAGGCAAAGTTGGCGTATGCTTATCAACATTAGGACCCGGTGCAACCAACTTAGTGACACCAGCCGCTTATGCACAACTTGGCGCTATGCCTATGCTAATGATAAC
>CAZXTD010000107.1:0-10197 GCA_964643575.1 uncultured Glaciecola sp.
TGAAACGTATTAGCGGCGATGGTAGTGTAGGGTTTCCCTATGCGAGAGTAGCACATCGCCAGACTCCCAATACAAAAAAGCCCGCATCACATGATGCGGGCTTTTTGTTGTGTGGAAATTATTCAATAGCAGGAATTTGGCGAGAAATCAGGGTTTATTTCGCCAGAGACTTCATCTGGGTCTATGTCATTGTCTATTAATGTTTCTCTCACATATTTTACTTGTTCAAGTACATTTTCAAAGTTGTCGCCATACTCATATTTATTTACCTCAATGGCTTGAGGCATAAAGGTAAATGCGATTTTCAGCGCGGTTAGTTCGTCTTTAGTCATGAGTGGTTTCCTCGTTTATTTGAGTATCTAAGCGATATATTAGTAACAGTATGCTTAAACAATAAATACTTATTTAAGATCGGAGTTTCTGTATAATCGGTATCTATAAGTATAGAGCTAATTGGTTCATATTGAATATATTATTACTTAATTATAGTGGGAATTATGGTTGCTAGATCGCAAAGTTTTGCTAAACAAATAAAATGGGTCGCGGTAATTTGTTTATTATTAGTCTTAATAGAAGCAATCAACCTACTCACCAATCGATCACTGAATAGTTTTAGTATTTATCCACGGAACTTATCTTCCTTACCTTATATTATTAGCGCACCTTGGTTACATGGGAGTTTAAGTCATTTCCTTTCTAATATTGTTAGCTTAAGCGTGTTTGCTTTCCTGTTGCTGCAATATGGTAAAAGGCGATTTATAAAAGTCAGTATTGGAATTGTCGTCATTTGCGGAATGCTAGTATGGGTCTTCGGTAGGAGTGCGTATCACCTCGGTGCAAGTGGAGTAGTCTACGGATACTTCGGCTATCTAGTGCTAGCTGGGGTGTTAAGTAAAAAAGTAAGTTTGATACTAATTTCACTGGCCATAGGCTTCCTTTACGGCGGTATCATCTGGGGAGTGTTGCCAATAATGCCTGGTGTATCATGGGAATCACATTTGTTTGGCTTTATAGCGGGCCTAATACTAGCTTATTGGTTTCGCAAATCGCCTTTGGCCTAGGTTTTAATGTTACTTTCTGTATGGGCTCTATAAAATGCCTCGTGAATATTGTAAAAGTTGTTCTTATCCGTTAACAACATGTGTTTGTCACGCGATCAATCAAATAGAACTTCCACTGTCTGTAGTTGTTATACAGCATCACAAAGAGATATCTCACGCCAAGAATACCGTGCGCTTAGCAAAATTAGTAAGTCCTTGTTTGCAGATTATTGACGCGAGAGACAGCGTGAGTATTTCAAAACTGTCTAATCAAACAGATGCCAATACTATCTTACTTTATCCAAATGAAAATAGTCGCTCATTGGAAGAGTTTGCAGATGAAAACGTTACTTTAGGCAAAAGTATTGACCAGCTTATTTTAATTGATGGTACTTGGAAACAAGCTCATGGAATTTGGAAACGGTATCGCTTAGATGAACATTTACCAAGTGTTCATTTTTCAAATAGTGTACAAAAAACTTATAAAATAAGAGCGTCAAAGAAAGGGTTTCAATTATCTACACTTGAAGCACTTGCTTATTCAGTTTCTGTTTTGACTAAATTGGACGTCAGCCCTTATCATAATATTCTTGACGCAATGCAAGCTCACTGGCCTGAAGTATAAAAATTGGAATCGTAACATTTTGATTAATAAGTAGAATATTTATATCCTATCTAATTGGATAGCCCATCTGCCTTAGTAAACACATGCTTTGTACTTTGTCGTTTTAAGCGATTGTTGAGCGGCTAAACGACTTTCGTTATCAAAGTTAAACAATACAGAACATGAATTTAATTGAGCGTAAGAACGAGACTCATCAAGGTTTACTGTCTGTCGCACCGTTTTATCATAGGATTGCGTAAAAGCTTTTAGCGCCTTTGAGAAGTTATGAGATTTATCAGTCGCAGTCAAGACTGAAATATTCTTGTTTTGTATTTCAGTGAACGTGTTTAAGAAAGCCTTGAGCATCAAAGTAGGGCCAATTAGTCGGTTGTACTCTACATTTTTCTCTTGTTTGCCATCCCAATAGTCACTATCCCCTATATTATTTGCAAGCAATTGCCATGCTTTGAGAATACGAGCATCGTCGGCACTTGGATATTGCCATAGGTTAATGCCTAGTTTATCTGCCATTATCGCCATATTAATCATTGCCATAAGATTAAACACACTATAATGAAAAGGCCTCGTTCGTTTTAGTTCGTGTGCTTGCTCTCCTTTATCGTTTATCTGAGTTTTAATTCGTCCTTTTGTATTTTGCACCGCATACTTGGCAATATCTGGCATATCAAGATAGAGAGCAAGGCTTGTAATGATCACGTCATAATAAGTTCCGTGATTGTTATACATCTTTATTTCATCTTGGCCATTGGGTGATTCAACTAGCCAGCCTAAGAATATTGTTAGCCATTCATCCAAACCCACTTTAAGTGAAGGGCTCAGCGCACGTTGCATCAGTGTGATTCCATCAAGAAGCCCGACAAGCTGGCGAGCTTCGATTATACCAATACCCCGTCCATGTGTTTTCCCAGGAATAGACTGCGCAAAATTAAGATGTGGATTCATTTTGGTTTTAGGCTCAATAAAAAACACCCTAAGCAGCTTTTCAGCTCGATTACTGTATCGATTATCGCCTGAAAAGTAGTATGCCAAGCCAAGTGTTTTAACTGTATCTATTACTCTCGATAATTGTTTTGAATCTGAGTTTGGCGCTCGTACTACTTTGTTTACTTCTCCATCTCGTCTAATCCAAGGTAGGCCATTTATTTTATTTGAATCAGGCCACCAGTAGGGCCCAACACTAAAATAATCATTGGTATTGTTTGATACAGGTATTAGTTTGTTGTAGGTGACACTATACGGGCCTATATCTAATGCATTTTCACCATCCTCAATTAGGGCTTCTATCAGCAATGTAAAATCACTATTCTTTTTAACGCGTTCTAAATTGTCTTTGGAAAGTAAAATTAATTGTGTCTCGCGCATCCAGTTAGCAAGGTCCTGTTCCACTTCTTGCTTTACTCCACCGCTTGAGTCGTCCTGAAAAGAGTAGGAATGACTAGGTATCGCAAAGAGTAAAACAAAGCAGCATGATGCGATAAAAGAATCATCATAGAGCCGCATTTTATAAAAAATACAGGAACAAATGTTCTGAATAAACCTAGACGAATTCATCGTGCCATCCACCCACCATCAACAAGTAAGATATGACCATTAACATAATCTGATGCTTTGCTAGACAAAAATGTTGCGGCACCTACAAGATCTGAGGGCTTACCCCATTTATCGGTGGGTATACGGGCGGTAATGCTTGCGTTTCTTTGTTCATCATTTCGTAGTTGTGCGGTATTGTCAGTGGCAAAGTAACCTGGTGCAATGGCATTAACTTGGATGTTTTTAATTGCCCATTCATTGGCGAGTGCTTTAGTTAACTGGCCGACAGCGCCTTTACTGGCAGCATAAGCTGGTACCGTAATACCGCCAGAAAAAGTGAGCAAAGATGCTATGTTAATTATTTTACCGCAGCCTTGTTTTAACATCATTTGCCCTGCATTTCTGCAAAAGTGAAAAACACCATTTAAGTTTGTATCAATCACAGCCTGCCAATCTTCTAACGAAGTCTGGTGAGCAGGGGCTCGCTTTATAGTACCGGCATTGTTTATCAATATGTCGAGGCGGGCAAACTTTTCTTTGAGCTCAATAAACACGTTTTCAATATGATCTGACTGACTCTGGTCGCATCCTATGGCAAGGGCTTTCACACCTTGTGCTTTAACAAGTGTTAGCGTTTCTGCAAGATTACTTTCGCTAGTTGCAGTCAATACTACATTTGCGCCTGCTTTTGCCAAAGCAACGGCCATGGCTTGCCCTAAACCTCTGCTCGCGCCTGTGACCAAAGCTACTTTGCCATTTAGAGTGAACATATCTTCAATATATGTGTTCATTTTATAATTTCCCTGCTGCTACGTTTTACTACTATTTAGGTAATTGTTACTTATCAAGTAAGGTATAAATTTCGGCTGCAGCTAACAACACTGCGCCGCTGCCGTATAGCTGAGTGTCATCTTTAGTTGCACTGCCTGGAGCGAATGCGACTTGTTGGACATAGCCTACTTTTCCGTTCGTGTGAATATTAGTGACTATGGATGTCCATGCCTTTTCTACCGCGCTTTTGTATGCAGGGTCTTGGAGTACTTCATTGTTGATTCCCCAAGCAAGGGCGTAAGCTAATAAAGCTGTTGCGCTCGTTTCAGAGTGGGTATCTTCATTTTTTTCTAGTAATGATGACGGCCAGCTTCCGTCTTCTAATTGATACGTAAGAAGAGCTTTGCTCATTGTTTTATAAAGGTCGATATATGTTTGTTTATTGGCAAAATCATCTGGCATGTACTCAATGGTTCTTGCTAATCCTGCTAGTACCCAGCCATTGCCCCGTCCCCAAAAGATAAGTTGCCCGTTTGGATCTTTACGCTCGAAATAACGGCTATCGCGAAGATAAAGTTGCACCTCTTTATCAAACAGGTAGTCGGTCATTAGCCAAAACTCTTTGTCCATAAACTCTAAATATTTGTTGTCGCCAGTGGTTTTAGACAAGTGAGCCATAACAGGAGGCGACATAAATACGGCATCGGCCCAACACCATCTGTCTGTGCATGCTGGGTCGGTATAGGTGCGAATATCAAACTCATGCTTAACCTTCTCTTTATTAATAAAGGCAAGCTCAACAGTGCTTGGCTCATCGACAACCAGATTAAAATGATCAATAGTATTTTTGATTCGTTTTTCGCCCCCAAACATATCAAAAATAGATAAGT
Source organism: uncultured Glaciecola sp. (assembly GCA_964643575.1). Classification (GTDB taxonomy): domain Bacteria; phylum Pseudomonadota; class Gammaproteobacteria; order Enterobacterales; family Alteromonadaceae; genus Glaciecola. The sequence continues at coordinate 4,857 of CAZXTD010000107.1, forward strand.
AAACGTCACCTACAGCGTGATCATCCGCATGATAAACACGCGGCCCTAATTGGTAATCGTTAAGTTGTGATAAATTCATTATGGTTTGTCTGTGTGCTGCAGAGTCGATGGCTTGTGCCCAGTGCCATAAACCAATGTGCAAGGTTGCATACATCCAACCATGAGGAGTGCCGCTAGGACGCATTTCTGGCCGCATTTTATTTGAGCGAATATCGAATTGTGCAAGTTGCCAATCGGCTACCGCTTCTGCAACAGAAACAACGCCTTTTTGTGTAAACTCATCTGAAAACGTTTTGTTTGCTTGTGTTGGAAGTGAATAAGGCGTATTGACAATTTCATGTGCCGCCGGATTTGCAGTAGTTGATGCTGTAGATTGCCTCTTGCTAGCGGCATCGGCAGAACCACCACATGACGCTAAGTTTATACAAAAAGCCAAGCATGTCATTGGCAACAGTTTTGGTGATTGAAAATTTCCGAGACTCATTATTCCTCCAAATTGATATCTTTAATTTGGTAATGTGGCATTACCAATATTTTGTATGGTATATTTCTCTTAAGCGCTTGTCTATGATATTTTTAACAAACGCGTAACATCCCCGTCTCTATTAGCTAATCAATTGAATTCCAATGAAGTATTTTAAATACGCCCAACTAAACATGATACAAACGCATGACTAATGGAAAGTTGGAGGCTGGTTTTGTTATCCCAGAGAACGAGCGCGTGTTCCACTTTATGGGTGAACCAGATAATTTGAGGCCAGTTTTGCTTGCGCTTGGTTCAGCCATTGCTTCGCCGAGCTGGTCTACTTATAGGGGCGTTGGCTCTACTAATTATATGCTTACAGGGGCAAAGAACGGCGAAAATCAACACTTTGATGATATAGACCATTTGACTCTGAGTTGTCTTCATTAGTTGGCATTCAGGCTAACTTAGTTTTTAAGCTACACACATATTTGTATGTGAGTCTTAAACTTAAACTTGAATTAATTGTTAATAATAGGTTATTGTTGGCTAAGCGGCCTTACCAAAAGTGATGCTTTTGAATGTTATCCAGTCGCATAATAAAAATCAAAAATGAGAATTATAATGAAAGGTTTTTATCTTGACCGTTTTAAAAGTATTAAGCTAACTGCAATAGCTATAACAACAATTCTAATTGCTTCATGTTCGCACAAAGGTGCAGACACACAAATTTTGCGTATTGCGCATACTCTCGATGTTAATCATCCGGTGCACAAAGCCATGGAGTACATGCAAACTCGCTTAGAGTTTTACTCAAAGGGCGAAATGTCTTTGTTAATCTATGCGTCGGGTCAATTAGGCTCCGAGCGTGAAATGCTTGAGTTGCTGCAAATTGGTAGCCTACCAATGACGAAGGTGTCGGCGAGTTCTCTCGAAGCTTTTGTGCCGCAAATGAAAGTGTTTAGTGTGCCTTACTTATTTTCGTCATCAGAACATTTGTGGAAAGTGTTGCAAAGTGATGTCGGGATTGAACTACTGGAAGCTGGTGTGCCATCTTATTTCAGAGGATTAGGCTATTATGATGCAGGTAGTCGTAGTTTTTATACCACTAAACGCCCGGTAAGCACGCCGGATGACTTAGCCGGCATGAAAATACGGGTAATGAATAGTCAGTCTGCGGTGAATATGGTCAATACAATGGGAGGCTCTGCCACGCCTGTGTCGTTTGGAGAGCTTTATACAGCACTTCAACAGGGCGTTGTAGACGGAGCTGAAAATAACCCGCCTAGTTTCTTTTTATCCAAACACTATGAGATAGCCCAATATTATTTGCTCGACGAGCATACTTCCATTCCCGATGTGCTCGTTTTTAGCACACGGGTCTGGGATCAGTTAAGTGAGCAACAAAAAGAATGGTTACAACTTGCTGCAAACGACTCCGTTACCAAGCAACGAGAATTATGGAATGAGGCTACGGCATTTGCTCTGCAAGAAGTTAAAAAAGCAGGTGTGCAAGTGTTTGAAGCCGACAAGTCAACTTTTGTTGCAAAAACGCAAAGCCTGCGCGACCAATACCAAGATACCGAAGTCGGTAAGCTAATTGAACGGATTGACGCTATAAATGTGCAAACTATTAAGCAGTCACAAACCAAAAGTAAGGAAGCACAATAATGGCCTTTTTTGGATTAGTAGAAACAATTGATAGAGCATTGCAAAAATTACTAATTGGGCTGATGGCGATACTTTTGTTCGATGTGTCTTGGCAGGTATTAACCCGTTTTGTTCTAGATAACCCAAGCTCTTTTACAGAAGAGTTAGCGCGCTTTTTATTAATTTGGATTGGTTTGTTAGGCAGTGCACATGCATATCGTCATAAAATGCATTTAGGCGTCGACTTTTTTGTTAAGTCCTTGCCGGAGCATATTGCTAGAGCTTTGAGCATTGCGGTGCAATTAATCACGATAGCATTTGCGATTGCCGTTTTGGTTTACGGAGGCGCTAAACTCATGCTGCTAGCCATCGACCTTAAACAGCATTCGCCAGCAATGAATATTAATATGGGTATTGTTTATATCGCATTGCCCTTAAGTGGACTTCTTTTGGCTCTTTTTGCGGTAGAACATATGCTTAAACCGCGCGATTACACAGAAAATAATAAAGTGGTTGAAGCCGGCAAGGAGGCTTTATAATGGATATGACTATATGGATATTGCTTGCAAGCTTCGTACTTTTACTCATAGTTAATACACCGATCGCTGTTGCCATAGCCATTGCCACGGTAGCAACAATGCTGGTTACCATGGACTCAGTTGCCGCACTTACGACCGTTGCCCAACGTATGGCGACTGGCTTAGATAGTTTTGCATTATTAGCTATCCCATTTTTTATATTGTCGGGTTATCTTATGGGGCAAGGCGGTATTGCAAGGCGTCTCATCAATTTTGCGATGGTTTTAGTCGGCCGCTTTTCAGGAGGTTTGGCGTTTGTAAACGTTATAGCATGTGCTTTATTTGGCTCTATTTCAGGTTCTGCAGTGGCAGCAACATCGGCCATTGGCGGGTTTATGATCCCCGCAATGAATAAAGAAGGTTATAACAAGAGCTTCAATACCGCGGTAACTGTTACAGCCTCTACCACAGGCATGCTGATCCCACCGAGCAATATTCTGATCATCTTCTCGCTTGCCAGTGGCGGCGTTTCTATTGCTGCACTCTTTATGGCAGGATATTTACCAGGGCTATTGGTTGCTGCCGGGTTATTAGCGGTATGCGCCTACTATGCGCACAGACACAATTTACCTAAGGGCCTAAAATACAGCTTTAAAGAAGGTATGCACCACCTTGTTGCGGCCATTCCTAGTCTCTTTTTGATTATCATTGTTATTGGCGGGATTATCGCAGGCTGGTTTACCCCAACAGAAGCCGGCGCTATTGCCGTGCTTTATGCTTTATTACTATCGGTAGGCGTGTATAAAGAAATTGCGTTTGCAGACTTACCAGCTATTTTATTAAAGTCGGTGCAAACCACAGCTATCGTTATGCTGTTAATAGGCGCGTCGGCTGCCATGTCTTGGATGCTGTCGTATGAGTTTATTCCCCAGCAATTCACGCAGTTTATTCTGACTCTGTCTGAAAACCCGCTGATTATACTATTACTTATTAATATTATGCTCTTAGTAGTCGGTACCTTTATGGATATGACACCCGCCGTGCTGATATTTACGCCAATACTTATGCCTGTTATGGCCGAAATGGGGATTTCTCCGGTTCACTTTGGGATAATGATGATTTTGAATTTATCGATTGGTTTGTGTACACCGCCTGTGGGTAGTGTGCTATTTGTAGGATGTAGCATAGGTAAAACAAGTATTGGAGAGGTTACTAAACCACTATTGCCACTATATGGCGCGATGTTTGTTAGTTTATTGTTGGTTACTTTTGTACCGGTTATTAGTGAGTGGCTGCCGCGTTTGTTTGGTCTTATTTCTTAAGCCATATATAAGCTAGCAAGCTAGTATTAATCACGATTCGTGCACTGGTATTAATGCACGAATGTCATTATGCGAATAAGAGCGGGCTATTGTGAAGTGATTAAACTAATAACACGCCAGTCCTGCTTAGGACTAAGTTCTTTTTGTGAGGTACACACTCGCACTTCACCGTCGGGTAGAACACAGCAAAGTGGTATAAAGCGCCCTTGGTATTCTTGCTGATAGTCTTCAAAGGTAAAATTGGCGGTAAGCTTTGTGGTTTTCATGCTAGCACCTTTATTAACAAGCCCTTGCAAACGTCCGTAGGTGGCGTCTTCATTGAATAAACACAGCTTTTTGGTATACGACTCGTTGACTTGATGACTCGGCCTTAGTTGGTCTTCGTTATTGTTTAACGCCAACACCGAGCCTTTTCCCATTTCGTGCTCAAAGTGAAAGGTGACTAACGGATTTAATTGCTTGTAGGGTGACATGACCAGCACTCTGCCAAATAGATCCGTATCTAGATGACGCGAAGCGTGTTCGGATATTGGGTTGCCAAAATAGGTCGGGATGCCGTCCATTCGGGCTAGGCCAATGGTTTCCCAGTTTGTATCGCTTAAACATACCGCGACATCTTGGCTTTGTAACTCCTTAGCAAACAATCGGCTAAACAAACCGCCGCCAAATATCAATAGTCCGTTTGGCTCGGGTTGACGAATACCCAAGTATTCAGCAATTTTAGATGAGGTAACGCTCTGCAGTACTACAGTGACTATGATAACTAAAAACACCATGGGTACTAAAATTTCAACTTCAGGGTAGTTGATCGCTTCTAGTTTGAGTGAAAATAGGGCAGATACTGCGGCAGCAACTATGCCCCGTGGTGCTATCCAACTTAGTAATGCAAGCTCTCGCCAATTGAGTTGGCTACCAAAAGAAGAAACTAATACAGACAAAGGACGAGCAACAAACAAGATAGCGGCCAACAATGCAATAGCGCCCCAGCCTACACCCATAATCGCACTTAGCTCAATACGAGAAGCCAATAATATAAATAGGCCTGAAATTAGTAATACGCTCAATGTTTCTTTAAATTCTAGAACATCATCTACGTCTACATCTTTCATGTTGGCTAGGAGCATGCCCATAATCGTTACGGTGATGAGCCCTGACTCGTGCGCAAACACGTTTGAAATAGCGAAAGCGCCCAGCATGAGTGTGAGCACAGCTGTATTGATCAGGTAATGCGGGATCCAATGGTGACGAAGTGCTAGCCCCATTAAATAACCACTAATCGCGCCAATTAATGCACCCACCGACACGGTAATGACGAAGGTAAGCATTGAATGTTCTATCGCGTTTTGCGAGGACACAATATACTCAAATACTATAACGGCAAGCAGGGC
>CAZXTD010000107.1:10207-14421 GCA_964643575.1 uncultured Glaciecola sp.
GATGGGAAGGTATAATTATTGACCCAATCGGCGCCCTGCTTGCCGTTATAGTATTTGAGTATATTAGCGACTTTAGCGTTAGGGCGGACGGTGCGCAGCATTGGCACAATTACCGTCGGGCCAGTGACGGTCACCAAAGCTGCAAATAGAAACGACAGCTCCCATGAGATACCCAAAGAAAAATGCGTGATTGGCGCAACAACAAACATGGTAACAAGGGCACCAAGCGTACATAAATTGCGCACCATGGTGCCATGCCCACTTATATCTTTAAATTTTAGAGTGAGTGACCCTTCAAACAAAATGATAGCAACACACAGCGACACCACTGGAAACAAAAGCTCACCAAATAGGCTGTCTGCATTAATTAAGCCAGTAAGTGGACCAACAACAATACCGACTATTAACAAGGGTAAGATAGCAGGCACTTTGATTTTAAAAGCAAAATATTGACAGGCAATTGAAAACAACCCGACCAAGACTAAGGGAATAGTTAAATCACTCACTTCATGTCCTTACCAGTGATTCATTTCACGAAAGCGACCCTGAGTTGACCCATTATTAACCGTTGTAACAATAAGCAAGCCCCCCATAATCGTGATACGATATTGATTGAAAACCTACACTAATATAATTATTGAGCTTTAGCTAGCATCGTATTGTGGCTGTCAAGATATAACTTTACGCATAGGTAATAAAAAGCATACGCAATTAGGCAAACGCGCCTGTTTTTTTTGATCCTGATCAAGTAATATTCACGCTCTAAAATTTTACGTGTTTTGAGGTTTAATATATGGGTAATAATACTGGCGAAAATGCACATGGCGATGCAGAGTTTAAAGAAGTATTCAACTGGTGGTATTTTGTTGGTATCGTCGCCGCGCTAGTAGCGTTTCCTTTACTTCACATTTTGGCTTGGGTCGGTCGCATTATCTTTTTATAAGATTGCACAAGTAAACGGCATTAATTTTAGTGCTGTTTGTATCGCTTAAGTAAAACAAGAAACACAAAAGGACTAAATGTGTCACAAGAATTAATTAAAAATGCCGTCACTACCATTGTAGACTACCCAAAGCCGGGTATCCTATTTAGGGACGTCACAAGCGTGCTTCAACAGCACGATGCTTTTCAAGCCTGTATCGACTTACTAAAAAGTCAGTACGCTCACCTAACATTCGACAAAATTGTCGGTACTGAAGCCCGTGGTTTTTTATTTGGTGCGCCACTCGCATTAGAGCTAGGCGTGGGCTTCGTGCCTGTGCGTAAGCCTAAAAAATTGCCTCGTGAAGTTATTTCAGAGTCGTATGAGCTTGAATACGGCACCGACGTGTTAGAAATTCACAAAGATGCGATTAGCCCAGGCGACCGTGTACTCATGATAGACGATTTACTCGCAACTGGCGGCACAATGGTCGCAACAGCTAATCTTATTCGCCGCTTAGGTGGTGTTGTTGAGCACGCGGGTTTTATCATTTCGTTGCCCGACATTGGCGGCGAGCGCAAATTAAAAGCAGCAGACATAACCCCTTATTGCGTGTGCGAATTTGACGGAGATTAGTCAGCTATGAGCTATCAGGTTCTTGCGAGAAAGTGGCGTCCGCAAACATTTTCAGAGCTAGTTGGGCAGCAACATGTTGTTGATGCAATTACCAATGCGCTCGAAAATGACAAGCTGCACCATGCCTACTTATTTACCGGAACGCGAGGCGTAGGTAAAACCACGATTGCGCGTATTTTCTCAAAGAGCTTGAACTGCGAACAAGGGCAAAGCGCAAACCCTTGTGGCAAGTGCGCAACTTGTGTCGACATCAGTGACGGTCGCTACGTTGATTTGCTTGAAATTGATGCTGCATCACGCACAAAAGTAGAAGATACCAGAGAACTTCTTGATAACGTTCAATATCGTCCTACTCGCGGAAAGTACAAAGTTTATCTAATAGATGAAGTGCACATGTTGTCTAAGCACAGCTTTAACGCCTTGCTAAAGACGCTTGAAGAGCCGCCAGAGCATGTCAAATTTTTGCTTGCTACGACCGATCCGCAAAAGCTACCGGTGACGGTTTTATCGCGTTGTCTGCAATTTAGCCTTAAGGCACTTACAAAAGAGCAAATTCAAGGGCATTTGCAAACGATTCTCGAAAAAGAAAGCATTCACTTTGAGTTACCTGCTCTTACGCAAATTGCCAGAGCAGCGCAAGGCAGTATTAGGGATTCTCTGAGCCTGACTGACCAAGCCATTGCGCAAGGTAATAACCAAGTTAACTTAGCAACGGTTGTAAGCATGCTAGGTTTGCTCAATAAAAATCATATCTTAAAATTAGTCAAGTATGTGTGTGAGCGCGACAGTGAAAAAGCCTTTGCTCAATTGGACGATATTTGTTCTAGCTCGCCCGATTACCCTCAAGTGTTGTCACAAGTGTTAGGGCTGTTGCATCAAATAGCGCTAACGCAAGTGGTGCCAGAGGTTTGTAAATTAGAAAGCGATTCAGCAAAAGGCGTTTATACACTGGCCAAAGCATTATCCAAAGAGCAGGTGCAAATTTTGTATCAAATAGGGCTTAACGGTAAGCGTGATTTACCTCATGCACCCGACGCTCGCACTGGTTTAGAGATGACTGTGCTCAGAATGTTAGCCTTTACGCCGGCGCAAACGATAGAGTTAGATGTTGATGCGCTAATAAGCGATGAGCATGCTAATTTGCCAGAGCCTTCTGTGATAGAAGCTGACGTATCTGGCGGTTTAGCACCTAGTAATCAAGGACAAAGCAATCAAGGACAAAGTAATCAAGGCCTCAATACTGCTGAAACAACGATTGAGCCTAAAGATACTAATGATGAACATCAGCAAGCCCCCAAATTAGTTACTGAAAATGTCGCTTTAGAAACAGACGTAAACGCTCAAGAAGAACCTTCGATTGATGCTGCGACTGCCGTTGATAGTCAACCGATGCGAAGCGAATTGGAATCGCAAGAGCCTACAAACAATACATCAACACAAAATGTGTCAGCGCAAGATGAACCTGTTCAAAGTGATTCAACGCAGAGTGCTTCAGTGCAATACCCAGCAGCAAATCACCAGATTAATTTAGCTTCTCAAAATGATACTGCAGAAGCACTGGAATCTTCATCAAAGGTAGAAGACACAACCGAAGACTCGCAACAAGCTACACAAATTACCCAACAACAAGCCCCATCGGCAGACGAACCGATCCCAATGGTCGACGATATGTTTGGTGACGCGCCACCTGCTCACCATTTTGAAGACGAGCAAGCTCTAGATTATCACGCACAAAATAGTGCACAGCTCGACTACGCAGACGCTCAGCAACATAACGCGCCATTATTTGACCAGCCGACAAGCACGCAGCCAACACCAAGTGAGGCTGCTACGGCGCACGAAAACAACCAAGAAGCGAAAGCCGATGATGACGACTCTGACAACACGCTTGCGTTAATAGAAAACAGCAAAAAACTGCGAGCGATGCGCGCTGAACAAGAGGAAGCTTCCGGAAAAAAGCCTGAACAAGAAGCTAACACTGCAACACAAGACGCGGTGAAAACGCACTATCGCCTAGGTGATGAGTTTACTGAGTTTGCAAGCACTGCAATGGCAAAATCGCTCCCTGCATTTTTAGAAGATGGCGCTAAGTTGACCCTTGCTGCTCAGGTAGACCAGTGGAGTGCATTTGTCGATAGCACAGGCTTACAAGCACTTACGCGTCAATTGCTTATACATGCAAATTGCTCACAAATAGCCAATCCTTTAGTGATAAAAATTGAGCAAGAAGTATCTCACCTTGCAGAAGAGGCAATACTCGAACGAGTGCAAAACACCCTAAGTGATTTGTTTGACGAAAACGTAGAAGTTAAAATTGAGTATGGCAGCGTAGCGGATACTCCGTTTCAGATTCAAACGCGCATATCTGATATGCGTCAACAGCATGCCGAATATGTTGTAGATACCGACCCCGCCATACAAGAGTTAGTGAAAGCTTTTGATGCGTCAATCGTTAAAGACAGCATAGAGGTAAGATAGCTCAATATAATTGGGTTTTTGTGAACTTGAATTGTTTAGCTCAGTCCCAATATCACTAAGTACGAACAGACTAATAATCCGGTTATTCGGCAAGTAAAATATTTATACAAATTGTGAGGTTGATATGTTTAAAGGTGGCATGGGCAATATGATGAAACAAGCCCAACAAATGCAAGCA
>CAZXTD010000108.1:0-14354 GCA_964643575.1 uncultured Glaciecola sp.
CTAATTATACTGACTTTTTAAAAAAAGCGAAGTGTTGATTTGCTTTTTTACCTAATTAATCACGCATGATTGAAAACAACTAAGCTCATTTGTTATCGAGCCTTGCTTTAGCTTCAAGCCAATATGCTTCAAGTTCAGGTAAACTTAATTGAGAGATATCTTTAGCTGCACTATTAATCAATTCTTCTAACAACTGAAATCTGTCTACAAACTTTTGTTTTGCTAAACTCAGCGCTACATCAGGGTCAACATCTAGATGACGACACAAATTTACGCTGGCAAAAAGTAAATCCCCCACTTCCTCTACTACATCTGTGTGGGATTTTTGTGGATTGGCTAATGCTTCTTTTATCTCAGCGAGTTCTTCTTCTACTTTTTCAAAAACAGGCTCAGCCGAGGGCCAATCAAAGCCGACTTGCGCGCATTTTGCTTGTATTTCAGCAGACTCTGCTAGCAATGATGTTGTTAAGTTTGCTTTTGTGCTCTCAAATATCGATGGTTTATTGTTGGGCATAGTTTATTTGGCCAGCTTAAGGATTAAGGGCGAACAATGTCGCTAACATCGTTTATCTGCCTTAGCTTGTCAATTGTGCGCGCTAGGTTCTCTGCATCTGTTACTTCTATCGACAATTTAATGTGCGCGGTACCCGCGGCTTTATTACTTAAGCTGTTGACGCCTAATAAGCTGACTTTCTCGTTCGACAAAACGGTGGTTAAGTCGCGCAAAATCCCGCTTCTGTCATGACAATATACGTCGAGGTCGGTTTGAAAACTCGTTTGATGTTGTATAGACCATGCAACTTCTATTTCACGCTCTGGGTGCTGCTGTAATAAATTTTGAAGTTGATTGCAGTTTTCTTTATGTACGCTAACGCCTTTCCCCTGGGTGATGTAGCCTAATATAGGCTCGCCAGCTACCGGCTGACAGCATTTCGCAATTTGGCTTAATAAGTTGCCAACACCTTCGGCAATAATTGGCTCTTGGCCTTTCTTAACTTTAGCCTTGCGCGTCCTAATTTGATTGATCTCAGGTTCAGGCTCTGGTGTTTTAGGTGCAAAAGTTTGCGCAAGGTAGTTCACAACCGACATAACTCTTACGTCGCCTGCGCCTATTGACGCATACAGATCGTCTGTATTTTTAAAGTTGTATTTGTCGCATGCGTCACTTGCATGCTTTACCGGCACCTCTGCTTTTAACATTTCACGCTCTAGTAGCTCTTTACCTGCCTCAAGATTTTTCTCTTTATCTTGTTTTTTAAAGTATGAATGAATAGTGGCGCGAGCTCTTGCAGAGTGCACATATCCTAAACCAGGGTGCATCCAGTCGCGACTAGGCGCTGGACGTTTTGTGGTTAAAATTTCGACTTGGTCGCCACTTTGTAACTTGTAGGTAAACGGCACTATACGGCCGCCTATTTTAGCGCCAATACACCGATGACCCACGTTGCTGTGCACGTAATACGCGAAATCAAGAGGCGTTGATCCTAATGGTAAATCAATCACGTCGCCTTTTGGCGTAAACACGTATACGCGATCATCAAATACTTGACTTCGAAGTTCCTCAACTAAGTTACCCGATTCCGCCATTTCGTCTTGCCACTGCAAAATTTTACGCAGCCAATTAACGCGCTCGTCTGCACTTGCTGTTTTGCCGGCACTGCCCTCTTTGTAACGCCAATGCGCGGCTACGCCGAGCTCTGCGTCATCGTGCATTTGTTTTGTTCTAACTTGTATTTCTATCGATTTACCATTGGGCCCTACAATCACCGTATGAATGCTCTGATAGCCATTTTGTTTAGGGGTTGCAATATAATCGTCGAATTCTTTAGGGATGTGCTTGTAATGCGCGTGCACCGTGCCAAGTGCCGCATAGCAATCTTGCAAACGGTCAGCAACAATTCGTAGGGCGCGAATGTCAAAAAGCTCTTCAAAATCTAGCTGCTTCTTCTGCATCTTTTTGTATATACTGTATATGTGCTTTGGCCTGCCAATTACTTCAGCTTTTATATTTTCTTTATTTAATAGGTCTTGAAGGTTAGTCACAAAATCATGAATGTATTGCTCACGGTCGCTGCGTTTCTCTTTGAGCATTTTAGCGATACGTTTGTAGGTTTGCGGATGCAAATAACGAAACGATAGATCTTCTAACTCCCATTTTAATTGACCGATTCCTAAGCGGTTGGCCAAAGGTGCATATATCGTGGCACATTCTTTGGCCACTAACACTCGTGTTTCTTCGTCTTCTTTTTTTATTTGGTGCAAGGTGCATATACGCTCTGCCATTTTAATCACGATCGCCCGCACATCTTCAACCATTGTAAGCAACATATTGCGCAATTTATCAATGTGAGCACCATCTGAATTAATATGCTTTGACTGCAAGCTATTAATGGCTTGCATTTTTCGAACGCTTTCGACTAACTGAGTAATATTTTCTCCAAACCGCTCTAGTAAGTCGTCATGCTCGAGTTGATGGATTTCACAATAGGGGTATACCAGTGCAGCTTGCAGGGTTTCGTCGTCCATGTGCAATTGCTGTAGTATTTCGACCATTTCTTGGCCAATAAGCAGTGTTTCTGGTGCTTCAGAGATTGTCCTGAGCTTTTCTTTGGTTTTGCTAGAAAGCCCTAGCTCGTCTAGCCATTGAGTAAATTCGGGGCGTTGATCTTGATGCACACTGCGAATAGAAACCATGGATGAACTTCCCTTTGTTGAAACAGTAACGCTATAGCAGTTTTTTTGATAATGAGACTAAAAGTATGTACCTTGCCAAATGATACGCAACGATGAATAAATTATTGTTATCTCGGCACCAGTTTTGCCATTAACTCAATGTGTTTAGTATAAGGAAACATATCTAAGGCACATATCTCTTGTACATCATATTGAGCGTTTAATTGTTTTATATCGCGCGCAAAACTATTTGGATTACACGATACATAAATAATCATTGCGAGTCGCTTATTCGACAACACTTGCGTTAGATTTTGCGCGCCTTCTCTTGAAGGGTCAAGTACTACGATGGCGTTTTCTGCAAACTCGATACGTTCAAGCTGAGCTTTGTTGTTAAGGTCTGCATGCTTAAATTCACAATTATTCACATGATTCAAAATCGCATTAGACGCTGCGCTGTGGACCATTTCTTCGACGCCTTCAAAGGCGTAAACAGTTTTACATAAATCGGCAAGTACTAATGAAAAATTGCCTGCGCCGCAAAAAAAGTCGTAAAGTATAGGCGAAGCTTGATCTATGCTTACTTGAGATTTTGCCTTGTCTTGATAGGTATTAATCCAAGTACGCGCTAAGCGCAACATTTGTTGATTGACCTTTTCATTTACCTGCATGAAATGCGTCGGTAATACATTTAAGGTAATGGCTTTTTGGTCAGGAAATGTATTCAAAGTTGTACTGTCTACGCAACTATTTTGTAAGTCCTCACCGCTTAACTCAGACAGCAACGTTGTGAGCTCTACATTCTCTGTAAACGCCCCAATTATTTCCTTGTCATAGCTTTCACTATATTGCTCGTTTTCTCTAGGTTTCTTTTGTTTGGTCAACAAACATACTTGGACCTCTAGTTTTTGGGCAATGTTCAGTAAAACTTGTTTGGCTGATTTAGGCAAAGTTCCAGTTAAAAACAAAGCAAGTTGCACAATATTGCTACCTTGCGTTATCACTATGTGACCCACTTGCTTCATACCTGGGTTTGATGTCAATTGGGAATGAAGGGCCTCGAGCACTTTATTAATGCCGGGTCTAGCGATTGCGCAATAAGGAATGTCGACTATCTTGCTGCTTTGCACAGACCGATACCCAATTTTAGCTTTAACCCCAGACGTTGCTGCCCCAGCAGACATAAACGCTCTCGCGTCTACGGCTAAACGAATTCGTCTACGATATTCAGGGTAATTTGAGGTAATCGGCGCTAACCAAGTGTCTTGTTTTATATTGCTTTGTTTGTGTAGATAAGTTTTGAGTGCTTGGTTTTTTATCGACAAGCCATATTCAGCGTTAGTATGCTGTAAACCACAGCCGCCGCATTTGTCATAGTATTCGCAAAACGGCTTTTGACGCTGAGGATTAGCCTCAAGCACTTTTTGTACGCGCGCAAATCGAGCGTGCTTTGTTTCCTTTTTAATGACAAGGTCACAGCGTTCATTAGGTAGGGCGTACTCTACTATAGTGATGGGTTGAGTAGATAAACAAACGCCGTTTGCAGCGTGATCGAATGTATCCATTTGGATATTATTCATTTTACTCTTTGATTTTAAAGTACTATTTTTTTCTGACTTTAGTTGCGTAGTGCGCTTTGGTGCTTTATAAAACTGTACCATATTTCAACCTGTTTACTGCTCTAACATTCGATAATTGCAGTAGCCGTCGCATAATTTTGCTCATCACTGATTGAAATATGCCAAGCACTTATTGCGTTTTTATCCACAAAATTTTGAGCTTCCGCAAGGAGCGTCACAAACGGCTTACCTAAAACATCGTGCTCAATTTGTATCATTTGCCAGCTTATACCATTGCCGATACCGGTACCCATTGCTTTAACAAACGCTTCTTTTGCTGCAAACTTTTTGGCTAAATAGCGAGATGCTTGTTTACTCTTTGTAAACTCGCCATATTCAAATTCAGTAAGCAACCGAACGGCAAAACGCTCACTATTTTGAATCGCCTTTTCTATGCGAGCAATTTCAACAATGTCTGTGCCTATTCCAAAAATCATTCGCTAAGACTATCTTAATCGTTTTGATTAGTTTGCAAAGCGAGCGTTCTTGCTTCAACCATGAGCGCTCGCATATCACGTACCGCTTTATCGAGGCCATCAAATGCAGCGCGTGCAATAATCGCATGCCCAATATTAAGCTCAATCAGCTGTGGTATTGCAGCTATTGCTTGTACGTTGTGATAATGCAAACCATGCCCAGCGTTTACTTTTAAGCCCAAGCGATCTGCATATTCGATGCCGGCTATCAATTTTACTAATTCTTCTTCGGCAATATCCTCACTTGTAGCTTCAGCATATTGACCAGTATGTATCTCAATATAAGGGGCGCCTGCTTCAACTGCCGCTTCTATTTGTTTTTCATCAGCGTCAATAAATAAAGAGGCTAGCGTGCCCTGCTCATGCAACTGCGAGCAGGCATCTTTAACTTTTGATAAGTTACCCGCTACGTCCAGGCCACCTTCAGTGGTCAACTCTTCACGTTTTTCAGGAACTAAGCAGCAAAACTCAGGCGATACCTGCGCCGCTATTGACAACATTTCGTCTGTTACCGCCATCTCAAGATTCATACGCGAATTAAGCGTCTGTTTTAAGGTAAATACATCTTGGTCTTTTATGTGTCTACGGTCTTCACGTAAATGAATAGTAATGCCATCAGCACCTGCACGCTCGGCTATATCTGCGGCATGCACCGGGTTTGGGTATTGCGTGCCACGCGCGTTCCGCAATGTCGCAATATGATCAATGTTAACACCTAATAAAATGGGAGAAGTATGAGTCGACATCTAGTCCTCTTTGGGTAGTAATCGAGTTAAACGCGCTGCTAATTGCAATTTACAACTAACAGCTTGAATTTGACGAGAGCTTAGCAAATCTCTTGCTTTGTGTCGCTAGTGTGCTCGGTAAAATCAGAGAACTTTGTGATTTAAGCGTATTATTTTGCGCACATTGTTGTTGAGCAAAGTGTAATCAAGAATAAGAAGGGTGAATAATAGAGTTGCTTTTAACATTAAAAGTACTTATAAAAAAAGCGCCCGATTTTACAATCGAGCGCTTTTATCAAACTTAAGCTTAGTTATTCAACACCCACAACCGCTTCAGATGTCGATGAATTATAGGGTGAAACTGAATTATCAGTATCGAGTGAATCACCTTCGGCATACGACTCAAAGTCATCAGAGAATACTTCAGTTGTGCCCGCTGTATCAGAATAAATAGCGATATTGTCGACAGATACCACGCCGGTGTCTGCTCGTGTACCGCCGTTATCACCAAATCGGATTGCAGCATGAGTAACGCCACCTACAGAGTCATTATCGGGTGTAAAACCGCTTGCAGTGAGCATTACGCCGTCCACTTCAACCCTCACTAATGGATTAACAGTGAGGTCACCGCCCGGATATTCCCAAGTCACAACAATATTCATAAATTCGTCTAACTTAACGATTCCTGCTGAGACATCTAAGTCGCTTGGCGCTCGCACGCCAAAGCTATTGTCGCGAATACGCAAGTCAAGAATTGCACCA
The DNA here is from genome assembly GCA_964643575.1 of uncultured Glaciecola sp. Lineage (GTDB taxonomy): Bacteria > Pseudomonadota > Gammaproteobacteria > Enterobacterales > Alteromonadaceae > Glaciecola. The sequence goes on from CAZXTD010000108.1 coordinate 6,256, forward strand.
GCGTTGTTCGTTGCTGAGTTAAACAGAGTTAAGAAAGCGTCGCCGTTGCCAAGGTCATCGTCAAGGCGCTTTATTGCCACTTCAAAACGACCTTGCGCTAAAGGACCATCATCACCAAGGGCATAACGAAGCTCCCCAGTGTCACTTGCATCGGTGTCTCGAATTTCAGCAAGCTTATTACCGTCAGTACCCGGGCCGCCTACTTCGCCAAGGGTTTCAACAGTTGCTTCAGAAGTACTTGAGTTGTAAGGAGACGCTGCATTATCGGTATCTAAAGAGTCACCATCTGCATAAGACTCAAAGTCATCAGAAAAGACTTCTGTTGTGCCGTCTGTGTCTGAGTAAATAAACAAGTCGTCAACGCTAACCTTTCCTGTATCGGCTCTTACGCCACCATTGTCACCAAATCGGAACGCTACATGGGTAACACCGCCAGTCGACTGATTAGTTGGGGTAAAGCCAGCTGGCGTTAGATTAACACCGTCAACTTCTACCGTCACTAGAGGTAGCATTGTTAAGTCGCCACCTGGGTATTCCCAAGTAATCACCACATCCATAAACTGGTCGAGTAAAACAGTGCCCGCAGATACATCTAAGTCACTTGGGCTTCGTACACCAAAACTGCTGTCTCTTACACGTAGGTCTAAAATAGCACCGTCATTGTTAGTGTTCTCGTTAAAGAGTGTGATAAATGCATCACCATCGCCTAGGTCATCGTCCAAGCGTTTAATCGCGACTTCAATTCGACCTGCCGCAAGTGGACCGTTGTCACCAAGTGCATATCTTAGCTCACCCGTGTCGCTATCAAGCGTATCAACAATCACCGCCACGTTGTTTGCGCCGCCAGTATCACCGCCAACACCTGTAATAGTAATCACTAACTCAGCAGTTGTGCCATCCACAGACTCTATAGCGATGGTATCGGTTTCACGCTCACCAGTAATTAAGGCCGCAATGGTCGCGTTAGTCGTATCAAGCGTGTAAGTCCATGCACCGTCTTCGGTAATTGTGAACGTACCAAAGGTAGTGTCGGCGGTTGACTCAAAGATAAACGCTTCACCTTCATTCGGGTCAATAACGCTTACGTTGCCGGTTAATGCTTCGGTAGCATCACTCGAAACCGCAGCAGTCAAACCAAAGAAGGCCGCAGGTACTGGCTCTTCTTCGCCATCCCCCACATCAAACACACTCACTTCAGAATAAATTGCTAAGCTGTATAAGCTGTCGTCGCCATCTAGGGTTTCGCCTACATCATACGACTCGAAATCGTCTTCAAATACACTTACTGTGCCTGCTGTATCTGAGTAAACAGCAATGTTGTCTACATAGTAAGATCCAAACGGTATGGTTCTGTCGTTGTCACCAAACCTGAATTGAATAGTCTGTACACCCTCAGCAAACCATTGGTCTAAGCCGGTAAAGTCAGAATCTACAACAGCTGCAGTCGAAAACGACCCGCCGCCAATCACTTCGCCATCAATGGTAATAGTCAGTTGCTCGGTTGCATCTAAGTCCCATGCAATTTCTACATCGTAGAATTGTTCTTCAGTAAATGGGGCGGTAATCATATCACCAGGGTACGCGTCGCTGTCAGTGTTTCTAACAAAGAAACGAGGGTCTATTGGGTTACCATCACCGTCGGTTTGGCTGCCTTGTATTCTTAAATCTACAAGCGACTCACTCGAACTACCCGACGACCCATAAAGCGTAATGTAGGCGTCTTTATTGTTACCATCGCTTCCAAGCGCAGCTTCTTTAGAGAAAGAGGCGCTTAATTTACCTTGACGTAAATCCCCCACGCTAAATCTAATTTCACCGGTATCGTTACCGATATCATTGATTTTAACTACTTGCGTCAGTGCAGCTACACGGATGGCTATTTCTGCCGTTGTGCCATCTATCGATTCGATAGTGACTGTGTCGTTTACCGAGTTACCTACTTCAAGGTTAGCGACTGTTTCGTTTACTACATTAACCGTATACGACCAGTCACCGTCAGCGTCGATGCTAAAAGTACCAAAGTCGAGAGCAACATCAGTTTGTGCAACAATCGCATCTTCATCAAAGTTAGGGTCGATAACAACTACACTGCCGGTAAGTGGCGTAGTGACGGTGTTTTGTACTGTGCCACTCAGAACACCCTCAATCATCGCGGTAATTGGGTCGTTATTATAACCCGCTGCAGACCCAATAACGTCAAGCAGTGCGGTATCTACATCGGCAGCCACGCTTGAAATGGTTTGTAAGTTAGTTTGGGCTGCTTCTAGTGCGTCTAGTATTGTTTCTGAAAACGAACCGTCTGCTAAGTCGGCAGCAAGTACTTGTAGAATCGCCGCCATGTCGTTATCGCTATCATCTGCATCAAGCTGCGACAATAGAGCCAAAACCGAACCATATCTGTCGGCATCTTCAGCGCCATCTGCGCCAAGTGTAGCCACACCCACTTCAGTAGGCGCGACTTCAGTTGTGTCAAACCGAATACCAAAGCGCAGGTTAATTGCTTCTGCCTGCTCAGTAAAATCAGTTAAATCGGCACCTGCCGCTTGCACAGCTAATTCTGTTAATGGCGTAACCACATACGAAGGCGCTGGATTTTCAGTGTCGCCTTCAACCACGCCTACCACCGATCGTAAGGTAGGTGCATCAATAATCGTACCGGTCGACTCATCTAAATAAGTACCGCCAGTACAAGAGATAAGCCCCATGCCTTCAAAGTTTACATCAGTAAAAGTAACCGCACCTGAGTCCATAGAGGTTGCAGACCCTTGTGCAGGTGTAATTGCCGCACCGTTAGCATCTACTTCGAATATCTCGCACGTAGCGCCACTTACCGGGCCTTTAATGACGTTTGCCGTCACATTTAAAGTAGGTCGAACAACTGTAGTAGATGCGCCAACACCTTCAGTGAAACCTGCTTGGTCTGTATATCGGGCAGAAACCGAGATAACCGACCCTTCGTCTGCTTCTGTAATAGTGTAGGTAGTACCTGTTGCGCCTGTTGACCAAGCGTAAGTGATAGTACCTTCTACGATGCCGTCGGCATCGGTGACCGCAGCGCTTAGCTCGGTTCCGGCAATAAATTCGCTACCGACTATTGCGATGCTCCCGCGATTATTACCGTCTATCTCAGCACTGTCGTCACTACCACAACCTACTAGGGTTGTTGCGACCACAATACATATTAGTGATTTTTTAAACATGCTTTTAAACTCCTGAAAGTTTCACTTTAAAAGTGTTACCAAACACCGCTCAGTTTTTGTCTTGTTATTACTGGCGGCGTCTGCATTTTTATTTTTAATACTTGAAGCTAATACCCGCGAACAAACGAGGACCATAGTCACTTACCTGACCTAAATTACCCTCGACAAAGAAATCATCTGAACGAGGCGCACTAAATAGGTTGATAGCTTCTACCTTTACGCGGATGTTTTTATTGATTTTGTATGAGGCGCGGGCTTCCCAAACACCCACCTCGTCAACGTAGCGAAGACGCGTACCGTTGCTGGTATAAGGCTGGAAGTATTCACTACGATATTTGTAGATAATAGCAGCGTCAAAACCACCAATTTGGTAATACACTTGCCCGTTAAATACATGCTCCGAGAACCCAGGTACTGCGCCAGGCTCAATAATACCTTCGGTAAGCTGAGTGGTTACACCATCAAGGTCGGTAACAAAAGTGTCACCGTAAAGACTATCTTCAAACTCGAAATCGGTATCAGCAAAGTTATAACCTAACTTCACACCAAAACCAGAATCCCAGCGGTATGCAAACGATGCTTCAATACCGAAAAGGTCACTTTCGTCATCGCTGGTCACTGAATTAGTAATGGGTAGCGCAATATCTTCACCTTCAATGTTGAAAGTTTCTAACACTGTTTGCTGCTGAAAACCGCCGTTAAACTGCTTGTAGTAAAAACCTAGAGCAACTATTGAGTCTTCATCTGGATACCATTCAAACGCGGCGTCATAGTTCCAAGACATAAGCGGCTGAGTATTAGGGTTACCAGAACCATTTATGCCTACTAGTAAATCACTGAGTGTTTCCGGCGCTTCATCGTTAGCGACTTGGAAAGTTCTACTAAACCCTAAATCAGATGGGTCTGCACGCGACATACCTCGGTAAATACCAGCTCGAAGCAAAATATCATCTGAATAATCAACCACTAAGTTAAAGCTTGGAAGTACCTCTGTGTAATCACCACCACCTTGAACAGCTTCAATCGAGTCGTTAGTCACTAAGCTCAATAAGCCAAGTTCGTCGGTTACCACGTCAAAACCTTGTCTGAAGCTTAATGAAGTCACTTCCGTGTTGACCACGCGAACTCCAAAGTTACCGCGAATAAATTTGTTCCACATTTCAGTGTCAAAATTTGCCATTAAATAGGCTGATGTGGTCTCTTCGGTAACGTCAACCGTGCCTTGGTTTTCGTATTCGAGCTCTGGATATGCGAAATCAACGCCTTGAGAGGCTGCCAATGCTTGAGAAAAACACACATTGTTGTACGTTGCCCAAGAAGCGCCCGTGCCACTGCTGTTAACGTTGCCTGCACTATCGACATTCGTGATGATATTGCCATCTGAAACAGTCGATAAAAAGTCAGTTTCTGGGAAGTCGACTTGACAAGCTTGAAGCACGTCAATGGCGGAAGTTACACCTTCGTCTAGCTCTATCTGGGTGCGTGAGCCATTACCGTTAGTACCACCAAATTGCACAAAAGAAAGTTCAGAAACGCGCAAACCACCTTGAATGCTAGTCCAAACATCGCCGCTCAATGCATAATCAAAATCAAGGCGTGCAGCTACTATTTCATTCTCACGCGCGTTTTCTCGATCAAGACGAGTTCGCAAATCACTCGTAAAATTAGATATATCTGTTACGTCAAAGTCGGTTAGGGTGAAATGTGGAATTTCATCGCCTAAAGACCAAGATATAAATGGACGACTTGCCGTTCTGCCGCGGTTAGATATTTGTAATTCTTCTCGTTTAGTCTGTGAATAAGAGAAGTCGGCACTAATGGTTAGCTCATCATTGAAGAAATGCTCAATACTTAAGCCGCCACCACGGTAATTTTCTTCACGCTGGAACTGTTCACCCGCAGATTCTACCCGCTCGTTACCGGCCCATTGTAAAATGCCACCCACACTATTGGTGACCAAACTTTGACCTGTAACACCTGGTGTGACACGTTTTTGTAAAAAGAGTAAGTCATGACGCGCTTCGGCTTGAATTCTATCTGATACTTGCGCATCAACATTAATATCCCAAGCTTCAGAGGGTCTAAATTGTAAACCAAAAAACAATGCATCTCTTTCGTCAGACGTTTCGTTTTGACGGAAACTGCGGCTAGAACCTGTCCATGCGAACGGCGTGCCCGCACTTTCTGCTCGCCCAGTAACTGGGTCAATGTCGGTTTCGTAACCTTGGTTGCGGCTACCATTTACCTGGTCTTCACAATCACCAGCAGTGCTTCTAAAAAAGCCTTCGTTAGTATTGCTAGGATCATTTAAACAAGCCCACAACGAAGAACCTGAAGGGCTAGAGCTACGATATTCTGCTTCAGGCTGAGTGATGTCTTGGCGCTGTATTCCCACTGTTACGCCTAAAGATTGACCATCGTTAAATTCGAATTGATCAACGTAGCTTAAGGTACCACGATAGCCAAAATCGCCATGCAGTGAGTTATCAACATTGGCTTGGTCTGGGTTGTAGTTGCCTTTTATTTCAGCCTGAAAACGCTGCTTTCCAAAATCAAGCGGCTTAAGTGTTTCAAGGGTAATGACACCTGCAACGCCACCTTCAATCATCGACGCGTCTTGAGTTTTGTATATCGCGACTTTCTTCATTAGTTCTGATGGGAACTGCGAAAAGTTTACCGAGCGGTCGCCACTGCCGTTTGTCGCTTCTCGGCCGTTAATGTGCGTCGCGCTCAAGAATGGACCAAGTCCACGAATTGTAATTTCAGTTGCACCACCGTTTTCTCGGTGAGACGCAGCACCTGTTATAGACTCTAAGGCTTCACCAATCGACAACGCAGGCAAATCGCCAATATCTTCAGCTGATAAACCATCAACAACGGTAGTTGATTCGCGTTTTATTGCGATTTGGTCTTGTATAGTTTTTCGCGTTCCAGAAATTTCGATAATCTCAACTTGGTCATCTTCAACAGCTGGGGTTTGCGTTTGTGTTTCTTGAGCACTTGCAGAAAATGCAACAGTACCAGCCACACCTGCAATCATTGCAGATTTCACCCATCTGGCGAGGGGTGAAAGTGCAAATTGTCTTTGTGGATTGAGTGAGTGTCTGTGTTTCCCTGATATCGACGGCATATCGAGTTCTCCAATGTTAACTACTCGCAATGACTTGCGATTCGCTTGTTATATTTATGTAATCACTTTGTTAGTGACAATATACGTAAGCCTAGCCAATATGGCAAGTTAATTTTCTAGAGAATAGTAGACCATAACACAAATATTTTATTACCAATTGTAGTTACCAATAAAGCTTAATCGATTTAGAATAATTCAAGAAACTAGTTAATATTTATAGCCCTTGTGTGTGTTTTCTATGTGATAAAAAGTAGCTTGAACATAGTCGCCATCAGCGCCGCCGTTATTTTGATTGTAAACGCCTGCTTTAAAAAACATAAACTGATTGCCCGCACTATAACCACTGTCTTTCATATCATAATATTTAGTGATATTTGGCTTACCTTGTCTGATTAGGGTAACAAATAAGACTTCTTCCTCTACAGTGATCTTGTAAGAGAACTTTTCATTTAGAGCGATACCACCCTCTGGGTTTGGCAAAGTGTGAGAGCGAGTGCCAATCATGTTAATCCAAATATCATCAGCACCGTTTATTTCATGCGCAAAATAAATCGCACCTAAATCATTATTGGGGAGCTTACGGTAGTACAAACGTATGGGCTCGTCGTCGGTTGCATGAATTTGACCGACTATTACGCGACCTACCATTTTTTCGTCACCGGTTGTCGACACTCTATTAACCGCTAAAGTACCTTCTAGGCTGCCGCCTATTCCACCTGCTTTTCGCTTCATTGAGCCGTGAGCACCGCCAAAGACCCAATTGTTTTTAGTTATTCCTCGCACCTTGATTCGGCTATTTCCTCTGCGCAACATTTCGCGCAACTCCGTTCTGACATACTTAGTGTTTTTTGAGGTTTTAGCGCCTACATTAGGCGAGGCAAACACAAGTCCTCCATCGTCTGCAGTATAAAATAAAGGCTTTAACTCAAAGCCCTCATCTAGCGCTTTTTCAAATATGGTGTCCGCTTTCAAGTCTTTATTAAGGTCTGTAGGCAAGGTTAAGGACCAGTCGAGCAAGTCGAAGTTTTGACCGGGTTTTTTGTTAGGGTCTAGCTTTGCAAAATCGCCAAGTAAAACGCCATCCGCCAAACTTGTATGCGAGTCTGGAATACTAATATCAGATGTGGAATCTTGAGCATTAATCGATGCATTATTTGACGCAAACAGAGTAAATAAATAAAGCATGGCAAGGATAAGCTTCTTGCCTCTTTTTATTCTAACTTTAGCGGCATTTTCACTCTTGCATTCAACTGCTAGCGTATTGTTGTATTTCATTGCTTATGACTCCTTGATTAAGCTCTTCAGCTTCAAATTTAACGCACTTAAGATCAATTTTACTCTGTGCGATGCCCCGTTTAATTGTCGCTTGAGCATAACTAAACTCCGATAAACAAGTGCTGCGCTTTGTCGTCATAACCAAAACACATAATTGGTCATGCCAATATCGTGTAAATGCCTTCTCGATCAGATTAAGCTCAGCAACAACATTCAAAGTGTAACGAATATTTACCACACAGCGGGATTGTAAGATTCTAAAAATTTAACATATTGACAACAATATTCATACCAATATAATCGATAATGTAAACCAAAATTATGACCAATGTAACAATTTGTTATTAACCATTTTATAGCCCCAAAATAAACGTTTTATTCAACGCTGTAATATTAAGGAAGAACCGTGCTGCGTACTGTAATTGCTGTATCTCTATTCGTTTCATTAACTGCTTGTGGTGGCGGGTCATCAACCCCAGAACCGCCCCCAATAA
>CAZXTD010000109.1:0-14316 GCA_964643575.1 uncultured Glaciecola sp.
ACCTATACCTCTACGCACGTTTTCGATATCCGCACCAAATTGTTCAGCAAGGTTCGACATTTCGTTCATAAAGCTGATTTTGGTGGCTAGCATGCAGTTGGCGGCATATTTGGTAAGTTCTGCGCTGCGCACATCCATAACAATAATTTTGTCGTGGTTGCGGTTAAACGGTGAGTAGAGTTCGCGGAGTTTCTTTTCTGATTTTGCGCTTTTTGTGCCTAAAATAATGCGATCGGGGCGCATGCAGTCGTTTACTGCTGCACCTTCTTTTAAAAACTCTGGGTTTGATACTACGTCAAACGTTACGTCTTTATTCAGGCTTTTTAATACTTCTAAAACTTTAGCGGTCACTTTGTCTGCTGTGCCTACGGGCACTGTCGACTTGTTGATAATGATTTTGTGCTCTTCCATGTAAGTCGCAATGCTAGTTGCAACGGCAAGCACGTATTTAAGGTCGGCAGAGCCATCTTCGTCGGGCGGTGTGCCTACTGCAATAAATACAACTTCGCCGTGCTTAATGCCGTCTTCAGCGTCGGTAGTAAACTTCACTCTGCCAGATTCAAAGTTTGAGGTAACAAGCGGCGTTAAGCCAGGCTCGTATATAGGGATGATACCTTTTTCTAGGTTGTCAACTTTGTTTTGGTCTACATCAACACATACTACGTCGTGGCCCACTTCTGCTAATACTGCCGCTTGTACAAGGCCAACATAGCCTATACCAAATACCGTTACTTTCATTAATCATGTTCCTTTAAATGTTCTTTATTGGTGTAGCGAATGCACGTTTTGTGCCTTACTTAACCCGCCCATACCTATCACTAAACCTAACAATATCATCTTCACCCAAATACCCACCCGACTGCACTTCAATCAGCTCAAGCTCAATTTTGCCGGGGTTTTCAAGGGCGTGTACTTCGCCAATGGGAATGTAAACAGATTCGTTTTCGGTTACTAGCTGTGTGTTTTCACCAATAGTGACGTTGGCGGTGCCGCTTACCACAATCCAATGCTCTGCGCGGTGGTGATGCATTTGTACCGAGAGCTTTTCGCCGGGCTTTACTTTTATGCTTTTAACTTGGTAGCGCTCGCCGTTGCCGATTGAGTCGTAGCTGCCCCAAGGTCTAAATACTTCGCGGTGGAACTGGAATTCGCTGCGGTTTTCGGCTTTTAGGCGGTTAACCACTTTTTTGATGTCTTGTACTTTGTTGCGGTTGGCTACCATTACGGCGTCTTTGGTTTCGACCACTACTACGTCGTCGAGGCCTATGACTGAAATTAGGCGTTCTTCGCTATTGATGTAACTGTTGTTTACGCCTTCTAGCATTACATCGCCGGTGATGGCGTTGCCGTTTTCATCTTTGTTTTCAAACGTTTCCCAAAGTGAGCTCCATGAGCCTACATCGCTCCAGTTGGCGTCAAGCGGTACCATGCAGGCGCTTTGGGTTTTCTCCATTACCGCGTAGTCTATTGAGTCGTCGGGGCATTGTTCAAAGGCTTCTTTGTTGATGCGGATAAAGTCGAGGTCGCTTTCGGTATGCGCAATAGCGCGCTCGCATGCTTCGAAAATCTCGGGGTTAAACTGTTTGAGTTCGTTTAAATATACGCTGGCTTTAAACATAAACATGCCGCTGTTCCAATAGTGCTTTTTGCCGTCGAGGTAGCTTTGTGCGGTGGCGGTGTCGGGCTTTTCGACAAATTCTTCAACTGCGTAACCTTGTTCAAGTTTGCTGCCTGCTTTTATGTAGCCGTAACCTGTATGCGGCTCGGTTGGAACAATACCAAAGGTAACCAGTTTATTGTTGCTGGCAAGTTGTTGTGCGCTATCTATAGCGCTTGCAAATGCGGCGTGGTCGCCTATTAGGTGGTCGGCGGCAAGTACTAACAATAGTGGGTCTTCACCGTTTTGCATGGCTAGCATGGCGGCCACGGCTATAGCAGGTGCGGTGTTGCGGCCAACGGGTTCGAGTACTATGCCTGAATGGCTGATGTTGGCGGTGCGTAATTGCTCGGCGGCTAAAAAGCGGTGATCTTCGTTACATATTAGCATGGGCGCTTGGTTGGCATTTTCGGGGAGGCGCAGTATGGTGTCTTGTAGCATGGTGTTGTTGCTGGTGAGTGCTAAGAATTGTTTGGGGAGTGCTGCGCGCGATTTTGGCCATAAGCGGCTTCCGGTGCCGCCTGCTAAGATGATGGGTTTGATCATTTTTTTGGGTCCTGTTTGGGGTGTTATTTTTAACGGGGGTAGTTTACTGGATTTTTTGGGGGATTATTAGTGTTTTTTGGGGTGGTGGGTTGTGTTCTTTGTTAGCGGCGTAATGTTCCAAGGGGGTTCCTGCCTTCGCAGGAATGACGGGCGATAGCGCGCAATGACGGGTGATAGCGACCAATAACATGAGAAAAGGAACTAAATTAGTATTGCGGCGTTTTCGTGTTCATGCATCCAGTTAATGAAGTTTTGGGCGCTGATGGGGCGGCTTATGTGGTAGCCTTGGGCGTATTCGCAGCCCCAGTCGGTGAGCATTTGTTGGGAGATGGCGTCTTCTACGCCTTCGGCGACTACTTGCATATTAAAGCTTTTGGCGAGTTGGATTACCGACTTGCAAATGGCTTGTTCGCCGGCTTGTGTGGCGAGCGGCATTACAAAGCATCTGTCTATTTTTAGAATGTTTACCGGCAGTTTAGCTAAGTACGATAACGACGAATAACCGGTGCCAAAGTCGTCTATGGCTAAATGAAACCCTGCGTTACGTAGTCTGAGCATGTGGTCTATGGCTTTTTCGGGCTCGCGCACTATTACGCCTTCGGTAAGCTCAAACGATATGGCGTTGTGGTCGAGCTCGTGTTGGGCGAGGAGTTCGTCTGCAAATTGCATAAACGAGTCGCTGAGTAGGTCTTGCGCGCTTATATTAACTGCAATACACACATTTACGCCTTGTTCTTTAAAGCTAATAAAGTCGAGCACAGCGCGGGTTAACACCCATTGGGTTACGCTAGTAATAAAACCGGCATGTTCGGCAATATTGATGAATTCTTCGGGTGATATAAAGCCTAGCTCGCTGTCTTCCCATCTAACGAGGGCTTCGGCGTGCAGTACTTTATTAGTTTGCAGGCTAAGTTTGGGCTGATAATGCAGGCTGAGTTCATTGCTATTGCTTTGCAATGCGTTTTTTAGTTTGTTGATAATGGCAAGGCGTCGTAGGTAACGTTTTTCGAGCGAGCTATCAAACTTAATCAACAGTTTGCGGCTGGCTTGGGCTTCGTCTATCACAATGTTCATGCGCCTGAAAAGGTCTTCGGAGTTTTCGGTGTCTTGTGGGCATTCTATTATGCCTATGGCGGTTTTCATTGGCAGGCTAATGCTTTCGGTTGTTATTTCTCGCTCGAGGTCTTGTTTAATGGTTTTTATTTGGTCTAGGCTCAGTGCAGCCTCGGGTATCCATAAAATTTCGCCGCCGGTTAAACGAGCAGAGGTGCCGCCTAGTTTAGATACTCTATGGGCAAGTTCTTGCAAACAAATATCGCCGTATTGATACCCAAATACGTCGTTAATGCCTCTAAAGCCAAGTATATTAATACCTACCGCCTGAAAGCACTTTTGTTCGCTAAAGTTTTTGTCGATTAATTCTTTAATATAGTTGCGGTTATATAAGCGCGTGAGCATGTCGTGCTGTGCCTGAAATACAATTTCAGACTCTCGCTCTTTTACAGATTGCTCCATCGCTTTAAATGCACAAAGCAATTGGTCGAGCTCTAAAGTAGGGGTGTTCAGCTCAAATTTATCGGTGTAGTCGCCCTTCGAAATTTTAACCGCATAGCGAGTAATGTACTCAAGGGGGCGCGTAATTTGTTTGGCAAGTACTCTACCCAGCAGCATCGTAAGCCCTATGGCGAGGGCACATATGAGCGCAAACGAAATTTGCAGGCTCAAGAATTTATTTTTAACCAGTGTGCCGTCGGCCGACAAATACATAAACGTTTTATTATTGCCCGACTCCACAATAGGAAACTTCCGGCTAAACAATGAGTTTTTGTTGGTAATAGTATTCAGTTTTAATAGAAAATTGTCGTTGTTGTTGAGTAAGCTGCTCTCGAGGTAATCAATATTTTGCTTGTTGGCCGGCAGGGTCGACACCACCATGGTTTGTTCGCCTTGCACTGTAAAGCTTGCGTCAATGCCCACCAATTGCTTTATGCCTTGCAAAAAATTGTTGGCAATAGCAAAGCCAGATGCACTATATGCGGTAATTTGCCCTTGCCCGTCATAAATAGGCAGCCACATCACCCAAAAAATAGTGTTGTCGATTATTTCGAGGTTGGTAATAGCGCCGGCGCTAGCCAAACCCGCTATGTTATTAACTATCGCGCTTGGCCTAAGTTTGGTCGCTAATTTCCCGCTGTGCATAAAGGGCTCACCGCTGGGCTTAACAAGTACAATAAACGCGCTGTCGAGAATGTCTTGGTATGTAGCTAACATGGGAGCTAGCGAGGTGTTGTCTCGCTCTATTACCGACAGTTTAAACATGGTGTCATCAAATAGCACTTTTACACTGCGTTCGATTTTGTCATTGCGGTTGACTAACTCCCTTGCAATAACGGTTTGCGACACTTTTAGCTGATTATCAAGATTAAGATAAATGCTCTTACTGGTGTTGCTCCATACCACCATTAGCAAGACAAGCGTAGTGAGCAGCACTAATGCCGCAACCATCTTAAATATTTTGTTATGTAGTGTTTGTTTCATGCTTAAGTAATGCGTACCGCTTTTTTAGCTCTTTATTGTTATCGGTAAGTAATGAGCTTACTTGACCTATAAATCAATTAGTTAAGATGGTACGTGCGCGAGAAGATAAATTCATACAATATATAATCAATACCATGGTCAATATGTTTAAAGACTCGGAAAGTAAGCTCTACGATTCTTCGCAAACGAGCGAATTTTTGATGTAGTCGCAGACATTACGCTACTTGTAACGATTCGCGGTAGTTATTTAGATAATTACCATTTTCTGAGTAAATAACACTATTTTTTACTTAAAAGTTTACCTCTGTCGCCGATACCCTTTAAACATAGGAATATTTTGTGTGTGTAGTTTTGCTGAGTGCGTCTGAATAGGGCACAAAGCGGGTAGGTACTATGTGCATTAAAACCATCTTTAATAAGGGCGAAATGAATGAAAGGCTTGGTGTTTACTGAATTTTTTGACATGGTCGAATCTGTTTTTGATGCAGACATGGTCGACACGCTTATCGACGAAACTAACCCAAGCTCTGAAGGCGCTTATACAGCGGTAGGCTCTTATGATTACCAAGAGTTAGAGGACATGGTAGTAGAGCTTGCTAAACAAACGGGCTCAGAAGTTTCTGACTTATTGTTAGCCTTTGGTAAGCACCTAGGCGCGCAATTTGCCAGCAGATATACGCATTTTTTCACGGAAGCCGGCGACACGCTGTCCTTACTCAAACAAATAGACCAGCATATACACGTTGAAGTCCGTAAACTTTATCCTGATGCCGAATTGCCAGAGTTTAGCTTTGAGGAAAGACCGGAACAAGGCTTATTTGAACTGCATTATTCTTCTATTAGGCCTTTGGCCGATTTAGCGTATGGCCTTATTTTGCAGAGTTCTCAGTTTTACAATGAACAATTCGATATTTCGATGAAGCGTTGGAGCGAAGGCGAAACTAATCATTGTTTGTTTACATTAAAAACTGGGTAGCACACTTTTATGCTGGGCTCCGACAACAATACAAATACAACGAGTAGCACTGACGAGAACGCAGAGGTGCAAGCTCTGCAGGCGCAAATCACCAAATTTGAACGTCGCCTAAAGCGAGAAAAAAACTCGCGCCAACAAGCTGAAGACTTACTCGAGCAAAAAGCCGCCGACTTATTCGAAAAAAACCAAGAGCTGGTTAACCTTAGTGAAGGGCTTGAAAAACTCGTAGCCCAGCGCACAGCACAAATGCAAAAAGCCCGCGACGAAGCATTAACGGCGTTGCAGGTAAAGTCTGACTTTATTGCTAATATGAGCCATGAGCTGCGTACCCCAATGAACGGTGTACTTGGTATTTTAACCCTACTGCAAGACGAGCACTTAAATGAAGCACAGCAAGAACTTTTGTCTATAGCGCAAGCTTCGGGCGAACACTTGCTGATGGTCATTAACGATATTCTTGATTTCTCAAAAATAGAAGCTTCAAAAATAGACTTAGTGATGGCGCCAATTAACATACGCACCTATATCAGTAACCTGTGCAAACCTTTTGTTTTGCAAGCAAAACAAAAAGGCATCGACTTCAGCTTTAACGTAGAAGATGATGTACCCCAATCGCTAATATCCGACAAGCTGCGCCTAACGCAGATTATTACCAACTTATTGTCGAATGCGATTAAATTTACAAACGAAGGCAGCGTCGAGCTGGGCTTCTTAAGTAGCCACAATGGCAATTATTCTATTGTGGTAAGCGATACAGGCATTGGCATTAGCCCTGAAAATATCAACGCGGTGTTTTCTGCGTTTGAGCAAGCCGATACTTCGATTACCCGAGAATTTGGTGGCACCGGCTTAGGTATGAACATAACTAAGCGGCTTGTGGATATGTTTGGCGGCAAAATAGACTTGCAAAGCACATTGGGCGAGGGTACTCGCTTTGTTATCGATATTAAATGCGATACAGCTAACGACGACGAGCTCGCAGCAGTGCCAAGCAGCACCACCAACAAATTTACCGACAGCGCGAAGGTGTTGCTAGTAGAAGACAACAAAATTAATCAGCTCGTTGCCCAGCGCCTACTCGAAACTTGGGGAATAAACGTTACCATTGCCCAAAACGGTCAAGAAGCAGTAGATATGCTTAAAACCGCAACGTTCGATCTGATACTCATGGATTTACAGATGCCTATAAAAGGTGGCATTGAGGCAACCATCGAAATACGTTCACGCGGTATTGTTAGCGCAGACGTGCCGATTATTGCAATGACCGCTCATAGTACACAAGAACATGTAGATGAATGTTTTGCAGCGGGTATGCAAAGCCATGTGTCGAAACCCATCGACAAAGACAATTTGAAAACGATACTCGAGTCGTTTTTACGCCCGCTCGCGGATAACGCTGAACATATCAAAATTTCTGCAAGCCACCATTTACCCGGCGTAAACATAGAAGATGGCCTAAACCGTTTAAATGGTGATTGGACGCTGCTTTACACCTTAATTGGCAACTTTTTACAAGATCACCTTGAGTTAAAAACCTATTTGACCAGTTGCCAAAACGAAGGGGCGCTAGAAGATGCGTACGCAGTTTTACACCGAATAAAAGGCAGTGGCGGAAACTTAGGTTTTGGTACCTTGTCGGAATTAGCTGGCATTGGTGAAGCAAAATTAAAGCAAAATACATTATTGACAGATAAAGAGATTGACGATTTACAAACCTTAATCGACGATGTCAATTTTCATTATTTAAAACTGGCAAGCCCAGACAAAGTCAGCGAGCCAATAGAGGCACGCGAAGAATCGGCTGAATACTTACTGCAAAAGATGGAAGAGATATTGAACAACTTAAGCAAAGATATGCTGTCGTCTGAGGATGCACTTAAAGACTTGATGTCGTGTAACTTAAACGAACAAGCAGCATCTCATGTGCAGGAAGCTAACCAAGCAATGTCAAAGTTTGATATAGACGGTGTAGCAAAAGCAATTAAACGAGCACAGGCTTTAATTGATGTGGCGTAACCAAAGATTTTATCTAGATTATATCGAGACCGCGAATGGATAAACACAGAATACTTATAGTAGACGACTCGCCTAGCGAGTTGCGAATATTAATGGAGTTGTTGAAAAACAAATATGCCATAGTGGTTGCCACAAGCGGCGAGCAAGCAGTTGATATGGTAAAAGACGACCCCGCTATTGAGCTTGCTATGCTCGACGTAATGATGCCTAACATGAATGGTTACGAGGCTTGTGAGCAAATACTGGAACATTCACCTAATTTGCCTGTTGTATTTGTGTCGGGAAATGACTCCACTGAGGAGGTGTTAAAAGGCTTTGAAGTAGGCGGCGTAGACTACCTAACCAAACCCATCGACACCAATGTGGTTGTGCGCAAGGTTGAGGTAATCCTCAATGAGCGCAACAAAATAGTAGAGCTGCAGTCGGAAAATAAAAATACCTCAGAAATGGTAATGTCGGTAATTGCCAGTGCAGGCCATTTAGGTACGGTATTGGGGTTTTTAAGGGCCGGGCTTAAAATTAAAAGCCACGAGGGCTTGTTAGGCGCATTATTTGATGTGTTCGACGGTCTTAACATTGATGCATGCGTGCAATTACGTACGCCTAAAAAAGCTTTTAATCAAGCTACCAATGGGTCGTTAACGCCTCTCGAACAAGACTTACTCTCGCGCAGCAGTGATATGAAAGGGCGTTTTTTAGAGCGTGGCGCACGCTATATTGTAAATTTTGAAACGGTGTCGGTAATTATCAAAAACATGCCCACCGACGACTCCATGGCACTTGGCGATTTGCGTGATAACCTCATGATGATTTTGGAAGACACCAATGCACTTAACATTAGACTTGCGCAGTCCTTGGAAACAAAGTCCAATGCTAGCTCTTATGGACTAATTGAAGATAAAGACACTTTGCTCGACATTGCCGCAACGCTCGACATGGCTGCAAACCTTCAAGAATCACAGAAGAAAGAAGTCATGAATCTTGTTGAAGATATGTCGATTGAGTTTGAGCAGTGCTTTTTTAAACTAGGACTGCTCGAACAACAAGAAGGTGAGCTTACTGAGTTAGTCAGTAAACAGTCAATTGCATTTAGCAAACATATAGAGCAAAGCTTAGAGATGGAAGATGCGCTTTTTGCAATTCAGAAGCAAATTCGAAAATTAGTTAACAAAGTTGATTGAGTTTAAGTTATTGAATTTAAATTAAAATAAATTCCACTTGCGACTTTAGTTTATAATTTATGCAAGAAATAAAATTGCAAATATTAAATTTTATGCTAGCGTGGTTCGAGTTGTAGTTTAGCAGGTGTGTAACACACGAATTGCCTAAGTTTTAGTCTGGCGCGCTGTACTGCTTAGTAACCTAAGGCGGTTTTGGTGAAAGACAAAATTAATATACTCAAGCGGTGTGCTTTACAGCTCAACCGTGTCACCCAAGCTGAAGCATTTATTGCATTTACGCTTGACGGCAGAGCCGACTCATATAGCGGCAACCCATCTTCATATATAGAACACTTTTCAGATACCAGTACTCATTCTCCAGAGCAATTTGAACATGAAGTTAAAAATTTACGAGCTTCATTTTTAACTAATAACTTTTCTTTACTGGAAACAGAAGCTTTACTCCCCAATCAAAGAAACAAATTTAATATAGTGCTATGCGAAGGCGTGATTAACAACATTGTATTAGTGCCTATTTGCGATGCGATGAATATGTATGCATCGATTGCTCTTATTAACGTTGATGTTGATCTTGAATTTTTGAGTTTGAAGCATGTAAACGATAGTGACTTTAGACCATATGTAAAGGCTGCGGCAAACTTATTTAGTATCAAACAAATTAGTAATTTTTTACCCGAGCAAACCGAAAGTTCACAACAAGTTAGTCAGCAAAACTCAATGGTGAGTATATTGAGTAATGTTTACCATCCCGTATTCTTTTTTAATCAAGATCTTAAAATTACGCAATACAACGAGCATAGCCTCAATTTAGTGCAGCAGTCAGACCTAAACAATAAATCGACACTAACAGACTTGTTGGCCCATTTTACGGTAAAAGTGGCTAAAGCAATTATTGCAAGCGCCAATGCTTATGCTGAGAAGGGGCGTCTTGAGCGCAGTGAATGGGATGATGTGAGCTTTAAACTGAGTGCTTTTCAGTCTATACAAGTAGATGTTCGGCTGTTGCCACTTATTGATGAAGCCCTAATGAGCAATAATGCAGTTTTGGGTACAAACCGAGGTAAGCATAAACAACAAAGCAGCGCACTGATAAGCCCCAAAAACCAGCAAATTCAATTTGCACTCATGATAAATGATAACAAACGCAGCGAGCTGCAAAGTTTGCAACGTTTTCAATCGCTTACTAGTGTTATTCCTATGGGGATATTGCAGCTCACCATTGATTTTGAATGCGCATTTGCAAATGACACTTGGTCTAAAATTAGCGCATATAACGTGCGTGATTCATTAGAAGATGGATGGACACAGTGTTTTAACACAGAAGATTTGCAGCGTATTTTGCCGCAAATGAAATACCTTAACCTACACAACAAAGAATATGTTGAAGAGCTTTGTATTCATAGTGCCAATGGCAACAAAAAATGGGTTAACTTGAGAAGCACGGGTTTATTCGATGAAAAAGGAAACTTCGACGGATATATTTTGACTGTAGATGATATAAGTCATATCCATGCGCAAACCGAAGCCCTTGAAAATTTAGCCAATACAGACTCACTCACCGGCATTAGCAACAGAAGCGCATTTCACGACCGATTAAAAATGGCAATATCAAGAGTAGAGCGCCACGACAACGCTGGCGTGCTGTTTTTAGATTTAGACAAGTTTAAGGCAATAAATGACACATACGGCCACGATACTGGCGATCTGGTGATTCAAACGGTCGCCCAGCGGCTTAATAATCTGATTCGTAATGAAGATACCTTCGCCCGTTTAGGAGGTGACGAGTTCGCAATTATCGTCAGTGACCTACATGAAGATTCTGATTTAATTAACCTTGCCATAAAGCTCATTGTTGAAATTGCCAAACCCATGCATCTAGACAGTGCTAAGCTAACAGTTCAGTGCAGCATTGGAATAGCCCCAATAAAGAACAGTCGTACTACAATTAAGACAGTTTTAAAACAAGCAGACTTAGCAGTTTATAAAGCAAAAAGCTTAGGCCGTAACCAGTTTTGTATGTACACCGAGTCACTCGAACGCGAAACCTTGCTAGCTAATTTTTTACGTGCGAGCTTACAAACAACTGGCATCAATGGATTCTTTATGGAGTATCAGCCTCAGGTCAATGCCCATACCAACCAGATAGTAGGAGTAGAGGCGCTTTCAAGATGGCATCACCCTGAGCACGTAAAAGTGCAGCCACAAGAGTTTATCCAGCAGATGGAAACACACGGCTTAATCAATGACTTTTTTGTATGGCAGCTGCAAGACTTATTGCCACAGGCTAAACACTGGATTGACACTCAGCTAATTTCAAAAGAATGTCGTTTATCGATTAATTTGTCGGCAGTGCAATTACACTTAAATAATTTTGCCAAACAGTTGCTAGCAAGCTTTAAAAAGCACGATGTAGACCCGTTTTGTTTTGGCCTAGAGGTAACCGAAACCGCGTTTATGGAAGACCCTATTAGCGCGGGCGAAAACCTTAAGCGGCTGCGCGAAGCAGGCTTTAACATCATTCTAGACGACTTTGGTACCGGGTTTTCTTCACTTAGTTTACTGCGCACCATGCCACTTGATAGCATTAAAATAGATAAAGAGTTTATTGCCGATATTCTGACTAATTCAACTGACGCAAAAATTGTGCAGTCCATGATAAACCTTAGTCTTGAGCTCAAATTAGAAGTAGTAGCCGAAGGCGTCGAGTCAATTGATGTCATGCAATGGTTAGATGATAATGCCTGCCCCATACAACAGGGTTTCCACTTTTACAGACCTATGGCACCCGATAAACTCGAATCGTGTATGAACCAAAACAACCGCCTGCATTAAATTAGACGGCAATTGTTTTAATAGCTTATACTCAATATTTGGCGATTAATTGCTATCCATTGCTAGTCGTTGCCCAATTAGTTTATAGCTATCGATACTTATTTGATGGTGTTACCTTTTCCGTTTCTAATTTTTCAGGATGATTTATGTCGGCCACTTCTTCTACTCAACGCGTTTCTCTTAATATTGCTGTGCTTACTGTGTCGGATACTCGTGATTTGTCTACCGATACCAGTGGTCAATTTTTTGTTGATGCATGCACAGAGCAAAAGCATCACATTTGTGACCGTGCCATTGTAAAAGATGATGTTTATCAAATGCGTGCGCAAGTATCTAAATGGATAGCATCGGCTGAAGTCCAAGCCATACTTGTGACAGGGGGTACTGGCTTTACCTCCCGCGACTCCACACCCGAAGCCTTAGGCGTTTTATTCGACAAAGAAATTCTCGGCTTTGGTGAAGTATTTAGGGCTGAATCTTTTAAAGAAATAGGCACGTCGACCATACAATCTCGTGCGCTTGCTGGTATGGCAAATAAAACTGTCATCTTTTGTTGCCCTGGTTCAACCGGCGCCTGTAAAACCGCTTGGAAAATTATTGAGCCGCAACTTGACTCGACTCACAGGCCTTGTAACTTTGTTGAACAACTAAAACGACCAGCAAAGCTTTGAATGGTTAAGAGATCAATACTGACCGATCTTGAAATCAACAAAGGCGTTCCCGCGAAGGCAGGAACTTCCTTGGAACGCAGTGATGTCAAATAGTCAAAGGATGTATTGGGAGGCTCTCGCCTACGCAAGAATGGCGACCCTACCGGCGCTTTTTCTTAAATCCAAACAATCCGTTTTCTTTTATTTGTTCAGCAACAAGCTTTGGTACACTCTTTTCCCATTCGCCGGGGCCTGTTTTTAGCTGTTTGAGCACGTCGCGCGAATAGATACCAAACAAGTCTTTGTCGCTTGTTTCCAGCCCGAATAAAAAGTCATTTTCGAGCAAGTGGCGATACAAAAAGCGTAAATGCTCTTGTACCTTAAACTCAGAGAATTCCCGTATTTCACCTGCAGAATTAAGCTCAGGGTAAATATACATGCGCGTGTTGTCAGGAAATAATTTACCAAAACCTTCTAAAATTCCGCCTTCAACACCGCGGTATGAGTCTTCATCAAAAATTTGTTTTAGGTTAATCATGCCCACTACAATGCCAATATGCATTTTGGTGTACTGTCTAAAGTATTCGCGTAGCTTAAAGTAACGCGTGTAATCCGAAATCATCACGTTATAACCCAATGAGTTAAGGATTTGCACACGTTGTACTAAATCTTCTTCAGGTACGTGGTTGTCGTTACCTTTTGCATCGTTAAGCGAAATTTCAGCAATGGCCACGGTGTTTTTTTCACTAACCCCATCTTGTTTGAAAAAGGCCTTTTTCCCTTGTTCAATCATATCCTGATTTAGATTGGTGACTGGCCTAAAAGAGCCTCGAATAGTGATCACGTTCTTTTTATAAAGCATTTCAGAAGGCACACAAATGCTGCCGTCGGGGCGGAACATGATGGCACGCGTTTTCCAGCTTCTAATAAGATGTAGATTAATCGCACGATTGTCGATGTCTTCAAAATAAGGCCCAATAAATTCGATTGAGTCAATTTCGATGCGTCCCGGTTTGATGCTATCGGTAAGCGAGTCGATGATCATTTTGGGGTTTTCAAAATAATAATATGCAGCGTAAATTAGGTTAACACCCAGTACACCTAAAGCTTGCTGCTGAGCTTCGGCATTGTCGTCGTGCATGCGCACGTGCACTTTGATGTTTGATGGCTCAGCGCCCGGGTACATTTGAATGCGAATACCGCACCAAGCATGACATTCATTTTGGCGCCCAAAACTTTTAGCCGCAACGGTTGCCGCATAAGCAAAATAACGAGATGACTTTGACCGGCCCTCACTCACGCGCTCTAACACCAAGGCAAGCTCTTGTTCCATCATCGCTTTAACGCGGGCTTTACTGACATAACGACCATCGTTTTGAACACCATATATCGCGTCAGAAAACTTCATATCGTAAGCCGACATCGTTTTAGCAATTGTACCTGCAGCTGCACCGGCTAAAAAGAATTGACGAGCCACTTCTTGCCCAGCGCCAATCTCAACAATGGTGCCGTATTTTTTGTCGTCGAGGTTTAATCGCAATGCTTTTTGTGTGGTCGTTCGAGTACTGACGGGTTTATGTTCCATGAAAAGTCCTAGCGCTTAATTTGATGTATTTGTATCGGCAAATTTTAAGATATATAAAGACGGCTACCGCACTTGTTACGATTATACATAGTAGCTTGCTCAATTTCATCGCTAAATTTTAATACAGTCGACTAGCATCCATCATAAATTCATGCACTTAGCTGTTTAATTATACACATAGGTTAAATAATGCAGGACGCAAATGTGCCGTATCCAGGAGACTTAAAGACTTTTGAAGGTGAGGACATGATTTTGGTTTTTTAAAAATGGTGGCCCGTCCCTCAACTGAATAAGGTTTCTAACTATATGAATATAATAATTTTAATAGGTGTTTT
>CAZXTD010000110.1:0-8586 GCA_964643575.1 uncultured Glaciecola sp.
GCGCTACACCTATTGTAGCGGCAGTTGTCCAGCTACTCCCAATACTCACGGCTACTACCGCGCAAATTACGCAGGTTGCCGCGTAAAAATAACTCGGGTTCAACAATGATAAGCCGTAGTAAATAAGCGTAGGGACCGTACCTGCAAGCATCCAAGTACCAATTAACGACCCAACAGCTAGCAATATCATGCAAGCGCCCAAGGACATCGCGATGCCATTTACCATGCCTTTTTCGATGACTTTCCAGCTATGACCGTTCTTTAAACCAATCACTGCCGCAACAAACATACCAATGAGCAAAGCTATCTGATTTGGCCCATACGACGAGTCTGCACCAAAAAGCATAACGGCACTGAACATTAGTACAATTAAAAGTACTATTGGTATAAGCGCGTCAAGCATGGTGGGGGCTTTTACATTCGCTTGAGTATCGTCTTTCATATTATTTTGTTCCATTTGCTAAGCCACCGAGCGATAGTAAAACATTGCAGCAATCACGACTGGGCACACAAACTTAACGTACCACGGCCAAATTTTCCAAAACGCGCCTTTTTCAATATCCGGGCAGCCTTGTTTGAGCTCACTCAAAATTTCGTTTCTTTTCCATACCCAGCCGGCAAATACACATAACACTAGACCCAGTATCGGTTGGCTATATTCAGTAGTGAGCGTTATCACAAAGCCAAATAACAAATCAAAATTCAGCACAATCATTGCGCTTAAAACAAAGACTAAACCTGTCAATAAAACGGTCGCTTTGCCGCGCCTCATGCCTTTATTATCAACTAGGAATGCAACAGGTACTTCTAGCATCGAAATTGACGAAGTGAGCGCTGCAATAACCATCAGAGCAAAAAATGCAAAAGCCACATAAGTCCCTATGTAACCCATTGATGAAAACAAGGAAGGTAATACTTGGAATATAAGCGAAGGCCCAGAAATAAGCGCACCATTGGCGTCATAAATTTCAACACCGTTGGCTAGTGCAACGTACATTGCAGGAATAATTAGCATGCCAGCTAACACAGCAACGCCTATATCGACAAGTGCAACCGATGTGCCCAACTTAGGCAGGTTTTCATGTTTTTGAATGTAAGACCCGTAAACTAACATTGTTCCTACGCCCAAGGACATCGAGAAAAATGCTTGCCCCATTGCATCTAGCATTAGCTCAGGCTCAAGCACCCGGCTTACATCAGGAACTAAAAAGGCTTTCCACCCTTCTGCTGCGCCATCGAGTGTGCTGACATAGCCAATAAGTAATAAAATTAACACTAACAATGTGGGCATGAGTCTTACCGACCATCGCTCAATGCCATTACTGACACCACCAATAACTACCACACATGTCATGACTAAAAATAATGCCATAAACAATAAGTTACGAGCAATTGAGTCATTAGTTAACCATGGTAGGTCTATAAGGCCAATATTAGTTAAAGAGTCAAGCAGATAGGAAATCATCCAGCCCGCAACAATACTGTAGAAAGCAAGGATGAGTATAACGGTAATTGCGCCAATGCTGCCGGTGATGGTTCCGGTCACATTGCCTGAAATCTTTTGCAAAGCATCAATCATGTTTGCGCGTTTCGCTCGACCAATTATAAGCTCGGCCATAAGCACTGGATAAGCTAATAAAAAAGCCATTATCAAGTACATTAATACGAAAGCCGCGCCGCCGTTTTCAGCTACCTTCGTAGGAAAACCCCAAATATTGCCTAGGCCTACCGCAGAACCTGCCGCGGCTAAAATAAACCCAAGCTTCGAGGAAAACTGGCCCCGTGCACTCATAACAACCTCTTTTATTTTTTTTATTATATATATAACAAAAGAAGCGCTAATAAAACACGCTTCTTTTGAGTTGGTCTTGTTTTTGTAGTGTACCCTATTCTTTTGTACTTTGGTGCTAGATTAATAGGGCTTTTGTTTTACAATTTGTGCATCTCTATCTAGCATTGTATGCATAACGCTTCGTTGTGTTAATCAAATCAAACGTTATATTCGCTGCCTCAGATAAAAACGGGTCTATCTCGTCCAAGGCTTCAGGCAGATCTTCGTCCAAATTTTCGACAACAGGCAAACCAAGACGCTGCAATCGCTCATTAACTCTTGTTAGGCGCTTTTCTTCGTTTTCAGCCTTTTCGGCTAAACGTTCTGATTCGACTAACGAAATGTACTTTTTATCTTTGTTCTGCTGATACTCTTCAATGTCACTATAGATATATTGAAATTCTGGGTTTTGCTTCGCTCGTGCAAGATGTTTTTGGTTTAGCGTTGTCACTACATCAGATATATCAGCGAATGTTTTGTAATCCGCTTTTTTAATACTGTCCCACGGCAGTGCAGTGTCTTCACTGCTTTCGCCCCACTCTGCCGGGTCAATCGCTGAAGGATACATTACATCGGGTTTAACACCTAGATGCTGCGTACTGCCGCCATTAATGCGATAAAACTTACCGGTTGTAAACTGAACCGCACCAACAGGGTTTTCGAAGAAGTCATAGACTCTTCTTAACGAGCGATGCTGTTGCACTGTTCCTTTACCAAACGTTTGCTCACCGATAATAACAGCTCTGTTAAAGTCCTGCATAGCAGCTGCAAATATTTCGCTTGCAGAAGCACTAAAGCGGTCTACCATTACTGTTAGCGGGCCGTCGTAATGGACGATTCCATCTGTGTTTTTCTCAACGTCTATGCGACCACTTTCGTAACGAATTTGTACAACTGGGCCTTGGTCTATAAACAAACCACTCAATGCAATTGCTTCAGGTAAACTGCCGCCGCCGTTTCCGCGTAAGTCAACGATTAGACCTTCTACTTTTTGTTCTTTTAGCTCGTTGATTAAACGAATAATATCGACATGTAATTTGTGGTAAAAAGACGGAATTTCAATCACGCCGAGCTTTTTACCCGCGTAGGGGCCATCGGGTGTAACGTAAACTTCAGCTTTCGCCTGACGGTCTTCTAATTTCACCTTGTCTCTGGTGATTTCGATTTCCGTAATCTTCTTAGTTGAGGTACCGCCTTTTTGCACTTGCAAGCGCACAACGGAGCCAGCCGGTCCTTTTATTAAATCAACAACGTCGTCTAGGCGCCATCCCACAACGTCGGTAAATGTATCGTCGTCGGCTTGAGCAACGCCCAATACTTTGTCTTCAGGTTTTATTTGTCCCGACTTATCAGCAGGGCCGCCCGGTACTAGACTGACAATCACAGTGTGGTCCTCGTCAGGACGAAGCACTGCGCCTATCCCCTCTAGAGATAAATTCATATCCATTTGGAAACGTTCTGTTCGACGAGGTGATAAGTAACTCGTATGGGCTTCGATGCTTCGTGCAAATGCATTCATCACCGTTTGAAATACATCTTCGCTGTTTGTCTGAGTCAAACGACGAATTGCGCGCTTGTATCGGTTAGTTAACAATTCTTTCGTTTCTTCCCAATTTTTGTCGGCAATTTTTAGATTGAGAGCGTCATACTTCACACGCTGACGCCAAATTTCGTTAAGCTCTGACTCAGTTTTAGGCCAAGCAGCGTCTTCTCTATCATAATAAAACTTATCGTTTTTAGCTTCAAAATCGAATTCTTCTGATAGCTGTGTTAACGCATACTCATAGCGCTGGGCACGGCGAAGAAGGTTATCTTCATAAATATCGTAGGCTAATGCTAAATCACCCAAGCGAATTGCTTCATCAAACTTAGTGGCCGATTTTTCGAACTCTTTAATATCGCTGGCAAGGAAAAAATGCTTGTTGTTGTCTAAAATATCGATGTAGCGGTCGAACACTTGGCGAGAAAGCTCATCATTTATCTTTATTTTTTTATAATGTGCTCGTGTAAACAAATCAGAAATGCGTTTAGCAGCAATTGAGTGTTGTTTTTCTTGTTCTAGACTAGGAATCGCAAAAGCTTCGTCAACTATTTCTGCGTGTGCAGTTGTCACTAAGACACCTGCAATTACGGCAGAAGAAACTACCAGACTCGCGCGCTTGAAAAGGCCTTTAATATGCTCACTAGCCCGGTGTTTAATCAATTGCATAGATTATATACCTCTGTAATATTTCAATCTGAGCTTCGGTTTTGAAGCTACTATAATACTTAAGCCCTTTGCACAACTTTTTGCACGCAATATCGTTTATTAACTTGTAGACGAATATAACTGGGCTTGCTTGACTCTGACCGTCATCCCCGAATTTAGTTGCACAAAAACACCGTCTTTATTAATTTCTGTGATCGTAACTGGCATGGGATCTTTACCCAACTTAACCAAGGCCGGACCGCCCACCTTAAGTTCTGTATCTGCCAATGGCGCACTTACCTTAACTTGCGCTGTTGGTTTTTTCTGATGAGGACCAGAAGACCTTTTAGGGTGTGATGCTTTGCTTTTATTAGCCTGACGACGCGACGCACCATTGTTATCTACTTCTTTAGGGCTTTTTGACTTATCTTGTCCAGCCTTTTTATCATAGCCCTGATGTTTTCTTGCTGGGGCTTTTTGTTTATTTGCTTCTTTATTCTTTTCACGGATGGCGGCAGCGCGTGCTTTACTCTCTTTAAGCTGCTCAGCGGCATGCTCGGCATGTTGTTGCTCAACGGCATCGCCCTCTTCTCCTTGCAAATCTACACGGGCTTGCCCAGTTTTTACTGCAGCGAGATAACGCCAACTGCTCGTGTAGTGACGCAAACTTGCGCGCAACAAACGTTTGCTGATAACGTCAGCCTCTTCTAAATCAGCCACTAAGTCTTGAAAAATTCCTATTTTGAGTGGCTTTACAAGTCCTTCTGCGAAAAAACACTTGGGATATTTTGTCTGTAAATACACAAGCGTTTCTTTTTGATTGCTTAACTTTTCTTGTTCCATTAACTTTTTATACTTCTTTTTGTTGTCTTTTTTGCAATTTCTTACAAGGATTGCGCTTCGATGAATGCGTCATTATCCCAAGTATTAAGCAAATGATCTACCCAATCAACTAAATCTTCAATCTCAATCTCAGATAAGTACTTGTCTTGGTGCCAATGCTCCCAGGTAAATGCCAACATATTCTCGAGCACATCTCGTTTAATATCATCTTCGACATTGTCATAAACCATGTGTAAAACAGTGTTTAGGTTCTCACTCGCAGCGTAAGCATCATCATGAATGTCGTCCATATCATCTGGGGTTGAGAGCAAAGTATGGATGTCTACAAATTGTTTCATATCGTATTTTCTTTGGTAATATTTTTTGTAATTACTCGGTAATTACACGATGAGACTAACTATGGTATCTGCTATCGAACAAGAGTATCGATTAATATATCAACGACTTCACTCAAATACCTAAGGTCGGTGGTATCAAAACGAGAAAATGCGGGGCTGTCGATATCTAGCACACCAATAAGTTGTCCACTGTGAATCACTGGAATCACTATTTCGGAATTTGAAGCAGCATCACATGCAATATGCCCACTAAATTCGTGTACATTATCAACAACCTGACTTTGCATAGTGGACGCTGCCGTACCACATACGCCTTTGCCGATAGGAATACGAATGCATGCTGGCATTCCCTGGAAAGGACCAAGGACTAATTGAGATTCTTTAAACAGATAAAAACCCGCCCAATTAACACTTTGTAGATTATTGAACAGTATCGCGCTTATATTAGCCATATTGGCAATCATGTCTTTTTCACCCGCCGTAATAGCGCGAACATCATTGACTAATTGCAGATACCGTAGTGATTTATTTACGCCTTCACCTTCTATGTCTTCAGTGGTGGGGCTACTAATTGTATTTTCGCTAGCTAACATCGAACTTTTCCTATTGACCCAACGCGCTTGAACTGAGCCGATTATTTATGTGTTGAACTTGTTGAGTTCTTTAGTATTTGTTTCGATTTGGTGCCGCGAGCAACAAATCTTCTAATTCGTTAAAACTGTCAACAATGGCAATGGGTGAATGAGCACTCAGCTGATTTAAAGAGTGGACTCCGTAACTCACGCCTATGCGCTGCATCCCAATATCTTCAGCCATTTTCATATCATAATGTGTATCGCCAATCATTATTGCATTGCTAGGTTTAATCTTCCATTCACTCAAAAGCTTTTCTAACATATCTGATGATGGTTTTGACTCGGCGTCATCAGCAGTTATCGATGACGCAAATAAGTGCCTTGTATCTGAACTATCAAACGCACGGTCGAGCCCCCTTCTGGCTTTTCCAGTCGCAACACCAAGCGTAAAGTGTTGATATAGTGTTTGTAGCGTCGCTTTTGCACCTTCAAACAGTTCACATGGTGTTGAATCCTCTTGCAAGAAAACCTCACGGTAGTGTTCTTTTACGACAATAGCTTTTTGTTGATCAATGCCAAACAAGCGCTGTATTGCCGGCACTAAACTAATACCAATAATTTGATGCACTTGTTCGGCGCTCGGAGTAGGTAAATCGCTTAGTGCAGCTGCTTTTTGCATGCACACCACTATTTTGTTCGCCGAATCCATCACAGTACCATCCCAATCAAAAATCAAATGACTGACATCATTAAAGTTAAAAGACGTTTTCAAAGATACTCCTATTGGTGTTTTTCGGCATTAAGACGCTTAACTAAACCGGATAAAGCGTTATCATACGGAGCGTCAAAACTAATCACTTTTTCACTTAAAGGGTGGATAAATCGAATATTTTTGGCGTGCAAAAATAATCGCTTACATCCCATATTATTAATACTCTCGGTAAACACATCGTCACCATATTTGGGATCATTTGCGATATTGTGCCCCGCGAATTGGCAATGTACTCTTATTTGATGAGTGCGCCCGGTAATCGGTTTTGCCTCAACTAAGCTCGCATGTTCAAACACATTTAAACGTTTAAACCGAGTTTCACTCGCTTTACCGTTTTCATCAGCAAACACCATACGTTCGCCACTCTGCAATTGATTTTTTTGTAATTTGGCTGATACCTTTGTGCGTTTTACTGGCCATTCGCCCTTTACTAGAGCGTGATAAGTTTTGTCCATCTGATTGTTGCGCAATTGCTCGTGTAAATGACGCAGCGCCGAGCGCTTTTTCGCCACTATAATACAACCTGATGTGTCTCGGTCGAGGCGATGTACCAATTCTAAAAATGGCGCATTCGGGCGTAAAGCTCTTAACGCTTCTATCATGCCATAATTGAGTCCGCTACCACCGTGCACTGCCAACCCTGAAGGTTTATTAATGACTAACAAACGCTCATCCTCATACAGTATGGCTTGTTCTAAGTACGCTATATGATTGGTGTTAATTGGGGCGGCTTTTGATTCTTCAATACGAATCGGAGGTACCCTTACGTTATCACCCAGTTGCAACTTGTATTCAGGTTTGACACGTTTCTTATTTACTCTTACTTCGCCTTTGCGGACTATTTTATATATTTTACTTTTAGGCACACCTTTAAGCTTACTAATAAGATAATTGTCGATGCGTTGCGCTTGGTTTTCGTCGCTTACATCAAAAAACTGAACTTGGTCAAAATTGAGCGCCATAGGGGATGTTGTTCCTCAACAAAAATACACAAAACAAGAGTTAATTTAAGCATTTAGCGATTAATTGTGTATGCCTAGTAAATTTGTTGTGATAGTATCACACGCTACGCTGAAGCGCGCTGTCAATATTGCAAAAATCGTTAAACGTAAGCGATACTAATAAACTTGATAGTCCTTTGTTTTTGCTAGCCTTGTGATAATGATTACTGAAAAAGTAATCAAACAAACACTCTTGAACAAAATATTTTTGTCACGCATGCAAGCAACGAAGTACTTTTGGTAAAGCAACAGACAACGTGAAGCGAGCAAAACAAATAATTATCGAGTAGCAATGATGTTATGCGGTATCAGTTTTGCTCACTATTAAATGAATGCATCTCAGTGTAAAAATGAATTTACCGTGCTTTGCCCACAATTTATCGTCCTTTAAACAAAGACCAAAAAATATGAGTCAGTTTAAGTGAGGCGAAATTCTAAAATAAATGGGTTAAAGCGCAATATAACAAAGTACAGAATTAGCAGTAAAACAAGCTCAAATTTAACCCATATGGTTAGATTTAAAACGTTAAGTAAAACTAAAAACGGACGAGCCAAAAGGTAAACATGTTGTACAAAGCAGTTGTTAGTAAAGCGTTATTAATCTAAAAACACGTTTTATAATTCAGCTACTTATAACCTTTTGTCACTAATACTAACGACCCCAGCACAGGCGTGAGCCTCTGTTGTCAGTTTGTTTGCTAGCGGTTCTGTGCAAAAAACAGAGCTATAAAATATGAAAAGAATGTTAATTAACGCAACTCAGCAAGAAGAGTTACGCGTAGCCTTAGTAGATGGCCAAAAACTCTACGACCTTGATATCGAAAGCCCCGGACACGAACAAAAAAAAGCCAACATTTACAAAGGTACCATTACCCGCGTAGAGCCCAGCTTAGAGGCAGCATTTGTAGACTATGGCGCAGATCGCCACGGTTTCCTTCCACTTAAAGAAATTGCCAAAACTTACTTCCCGAAAGATTATAAGTACGACGGCCGACCTAGCATCAAAGCAGTTATCTCTGAAGGCACAGAAGTTATTGT
>CAZXTD010000110.1:8667-12194 GCA_964643575.1 uncultured Glaciecola sp.
AAGGCGCAGCCTTAACCACGTTCATTTCTTTGGCTGGCAGCTATTTAGTACTAATGCCTAATAACCCTCGTGCTGGCGGTATATCTCGTCGTATTGAAGGAGACGAACGTACTGAGCTAAAAGCCGCGTTAAGTGGTTTAGAGCTGCCAACTGGCATGGGGCTCATTGTTCGTACTGCCGGTGTTGGTAAATCTGCAGAAGAACTAGAAAGTGATTTAAACAATCTCGGTTATCACTGGGGACGTAATTCGGAAGCAGCAGAGAGTAAGCCTGCACCGTTTTTAATCCATCAAGAAAGTAACGTAATTGTTCGTGCTATTAGAGATTATTTGCGTCGTGATGTTGGCGAAATAATGATTGATCGCAAGGAAACTTACGACAAAGCACTTGAACTACTAGCCATCGTAAGGCCTGATTTTGTGAGTCGCGTAAAATTGTACAAAGGCGAAGTTCCTTTGTTTTCACACTATCAAATAGAATCACAAATAGAGTCGGCCTTTCAACGTGAAGTTCGCCTGCCCTCTGGCGGTTCAATTGTCATTGACCCAACAGAAGCCCTTACTTCAATAGATATAAACTCGGCTCGTGCCACGAAAGGCGGTGATATCGAAGAAACGGCCTACAACACTAACCTAGAAGCTGCTGATGAAATTGCACGCCAACTGCGTTTGCGCGATTTAGGCGGCTTGGTGGTTATTGACTTTATCGATATGTCTCCTGTTAAGCATCAGCGCGAAGTCGAAAATCGTATGAAAGACGCGGTACGTTCAGACCGTGCACGTATTCAGCTAGGCAAAATATCTCGCTTTGGCCTACTCGAAATGTCGCGCCAACGTTTGCGTCCATCATTAGGCGAATCAGCCCATAATGTATGTCCACGTTGTGACGGACACGGCACAATTAGAGGCATCGAGTCACTTGCATTATCTATTCTTCGTATTATGGAAGAGGAATGTATTAAAGACAATACAGGCCAAATAGAAGCACAAATGCCTGTAACAGTAGCAACCTATTTACTTAATGAAAAACGCGCTTCTATTCAAAAGTTAGAGAGTAAT
This sequence comes from uncultured Glaciecola sp., assembly GCA_964643575.1. Taxonomy (GTDB): domain Bacteria; phylum Pseudomonadota; class Gammaproteobacteria; order Enterobacterales; family Alteromonadaceae; genus Glaciecola. The sequence goes on from CAZXTD010000110.1 coordinate 9,726, forward strand.
CATAAGGTTGGCTTGCTAATAATACCAAACCCTAACTTAGAAACGCCTAAATTCCAGATTTTACGTCGTAAACCTTCTGAGGTCATTTCAGACAACAGCTATAATTTAGAACTTGTCAAAGAAAAAGAAACAGCGGCCGACACGCCAGCTGCCAATGTGAGCAAACGCGAAGAGCCTATGCTTGACGGTATGTCTATGCCGGCGGCGCCCGCTCCTGCTAAAGCGACAGAGCCCGCTAAAGATCAACAGGCTGGTCTATTTAGCAAGTTAAGCGCTTGGGTTTCTTCTTTGTTTGCTCCACCTGAACCTGAAAAACCCGCACCTAAAAAGCAAGCACCCAGAAGAAACAACAAAAGACGAAATCAGCAGCGCGGTCAAGAGCGTGGTGAAAGAAACGATCGTAACCGTTCACGCAATACAAAACGCGGCCGCCCTGATAACAAAAACACTGAAGCTAGAGATTCTCAAGGTAATCAGCGTCGAGATAATCGCAACGACAATCGTGGCGACAATAAAAGCGCTAAGCCGGCAGAGAACAAAGAGCTAGAAACTGTTAATACAGAGTCGCAGGCATCTCAAGAAAAACCGCAAAAGCAAGCACGCAAAAAACCACAGCAGCGCCGCAATCGTCGCCCTGCTCGAAATAGCGTAAGAGTTGCTGATGATAATGCAGCGGCAGTAGAAGCTAAACAGAACGCCGAGGCCGCAGAAACAGTTGCTCAAGAGCAAGCAAATACAATGCTGCCTGAGGATACGCAAGCTGAAAATGCTGAAGTAGCGCCCAAAGAAATAACAAAAAGCGAAATAACAAAAAGCGAAGTAGCGCCTAGCGAAGCAACTGATAGTCAAAACAAAGGTGATGACTCAAGCACCCTAGGCGACGCTAAAGATGACGCAAAAGAAGCGGATAAAGTGGCAAAGCCAACGCCTACTAAGCGCGGTAGAAAAAGGGCCCAACCTAAAGTAGAAGCTGAAGTGCCTGCTGAAGGAAAGTCTGAAGAAGTGAGCACGGCTGAATCAGAAAATACGGCTGAAACACAAGCAAGTGCTGTATCAGAAAAAAGTACTGACACAACAGATACACCCGCAAAAGAAGATGAAAAAGCGGACACAACTAAGAGTAAAACGAGAGGCAGACGCTCAACTCGCGGCGCTCGTGCCACAACTAAAAAGCCGAAGTCGTCAGATGCGGATGAAGCTCAACAAGTTGAGTTGATGTTTGATGCTGAAGTAAGTAAACAGCAAGAAGAACAAGCAAAACTGCAAAGCGATGATTCAACTGACTCTGCACCGGCTTCAACACCTGATGCACAAGTGCAGACAAACCCAGAATCAGTAGTTGAAAACAAAACTGAAGATAAAGTCGAAGCAGCCTCGCCTGAACAAGCTGAAATGCCAATAGTTGAGGAAAGCGCAGAGCCAGAACAAGCCAGGCCAGAGGGCTCTATGGTAGAAGAAACTCAATCAAAAGATGTTTCAGAACCTACGGAAGCTGAAGTTGATGCTCAGCCGGCTACAAATGACCAAGCTGACAAGGCTGACAAAATCAAAGTGCCGCAAAGTAGCTCAAAACAAAAAGCATTTACACGCTCACCTATGGCGTTTGTATCTCATCCAATGACGAATCCTGCAGAGGTTGAAATGCAAAATAGCGGTGAAGGCTTAAAGCCAATGGATGATAGTGATAGGAGTGCTTATGTTGCTACTGGTAATACAGCTGTAATGGCTAATGCAAAAGCAAATGCAAGCGCACCAATGACTAGACCAGGCTCAGAGTAGTCTTTTTGAATAAGACTTAATATATAAGTTACTTACAACAAAAAGGAGGGCTTCAAAGCCCTCCTTTTTTATCTTGATAACCGCTTATTAGTACAACAGCCTTACTTTTTAGTTGCCTTTTTAGTGGTCTTCTTTTTAGCAGCTGCTTTCTTAGCTGCTGGTTTTTTACGTTTATCTTCTACTACCCACTTGTTATTTTCATACCAAGCAGACCACCCTGTTGCTTTCTTGTTGCCGTCTTCTGACATTACGTACTGTTGTTTGGTTTTACGACTGTGACGAACAATAGTCGGGTTGCCATCTGGGTCTTGCTGAGGAGCATCTGCTAAGTAATAAAACTTGGGCGAAATACGGTCTCTAAATCGATGTAGCTCACTCACCAATGGCGCGCGAGTTTCGCGTGATTTAGGAAAAGTAGACGCCGCTAAGAAGATACCCGCAGCTCCATCGCGCAAAACAAAGTGTGCGTCAGAATTTTCGCAAACCAACTCAGGTAAAAACACTGGATCTTCTTTAGGTGGCGCTGCTTCTCCGTTGCGCAACAACTTACGCGTGTTTTTACACTCATCGTTAGTACAACCAAAATACTTACCAAAGCGACCATTTTTAAGTTCCATGTCGCTTTTGCATTTATCACATTCGATTATTGGCCCATCGTAGCCTTTAATTTTGAAAGTGACTTTTTCAATT
>CAZXTD010000110.1:12204-14210 GCA_964643575.1 uncultured Glaciecola sp.
TACCCCATGCAGCTTGGAGCATTACCACACACATGAAGTTTACGGTTTTCGTCGACTAAGTAACTATCCATAGCGGTTTCGCAAACAGGACAGCGTCTTTTAGCGCGTAACGCTTCAGTTTCAAGCTCTTCTTCGTCGTCAACCTTAACAACCTCTTCACCGGGTGTTAGGTTCATCGTTTGGGTGCAACGTTCTTTGACCGGTAGCGCGTAGCCAGAACATCCTAAAAATACACCTGTACTTGCAGTACGCAAATTCATATGGCGCTTGCAAGTGCCACATTCTATATCAACCGGCACGGCTTGATTGGGCATCATGCCGCCGTCATCTTGACCTTTTTCAGCCTGTACCATTTTTTGTTCGAAATCTGCGTAGAAATTATCGAGTACTTTTTTCCATGGTAATTCGCCATGTGCAATATCGTCGAGCCTTTGCTCCATATTGGCAGTAAAGTCGTAGCTGATGAGATCTTTGAAATTATCGACTAATCTATCGTTTACTATTTCGCCCATTTTCTCAGCATAAAAACGTTTACTGTCTAAACGTACGTATCCTCGGTCTTGAATAGTAGAAATAATACTCGCGTAAGTAGAGGGACGCCCTATTCCGCGTTTTTCGAGCTCTTTAACCAATGACGCTTCATTGAATCTGGCAATGGGCTTGGTGAAATGCTGTTTAGGGTCAAGCAATTTGCAATTAAGCTTATCACCAGTTTTCACATTCGGTAACTCGGCTTCGTTGTCGCCTTTTTTCTTCATTTGTTGCAGCACACGCGTCCAACCATCAAAAACCAATACGCGGCCTTTGGTGGTTAATTCAAATTCTGCGGCTTTAACTCGAATGGTCGTGGCATCATATTTTGCATTTGTCATTTGACAAGCAAGAAACTGTCGCCAAATGAGCTCATACAAACGCTGAGCGTCTCTTTCCATTTCAGTAAGACTAGTTGACTTAACTATGACATTAGACGGCCGTATGGCTTCGTGCGCCTCTTGTGCGCCATCCTTGCTGCCATATCGAATAGGGTTAGCGGGGATATACTTATCGCCATACTCTTTATTAATGTAGTCGCGACAAGCATTAACTGCTTCACTACTTAAGTTAGTTGAGTCAGTACGCATGTAGGTAATATGCCCAGCTTCATACAAGCGCTGCGCCATTGTCATGGTTTTTTTGACCCCAAAACCAAGTCGCGTGCTCGCCGCTTGCTGCAGCGTAGATGTTATAAACGGCGCAGAAGGCTTCGATTGTGTCGGTTTAGATTCTCGACTCACTACCTCATATTGCGCTTTGTTGAGCGTTTCAACCGCGGCCATGGCTTGAGATTCGTTGACCGGTTTAAACGCTTTGTCGTTTTGCTTCGCCACCAACATGCGCATGTCATGTTTCGCAGAGTCTGTGGTGTTTACTTCGGCATGTATGTCCCAAAACTCTTCAGGTACAAAGGCTTTAATTTCGCGTTCTCGTTCTACAACAAGTCGCACTGCAACCGATTGCACACGGCCCGCAGATAAACCCCTCGCCACTTTTTTCCAAAGCAGCGGCGACAACATAAAGCCAACCACTCTATCTAAAAATCGCCTAGCTTGCTGCGCATTAACGCGGTTAATATTCACTTGGCTCGGGTGCGAAAACGCGTCTTGTATAGCAGTTTTGGTTATCTCGTTAAACACCACTCGCTGAAACTCTTTGCCTTTACTGTCTAAGAGTTCTTGTAAGTGCCATGCAATAGCCTCTCCCTCTCTATCCAAATCGGTTGCGAGATAGATAGTGTCGGCTTGCTTGGCTAATTTTTTTAATTCGCTAACGACTTTTTCTTTACCTTGTAGTATTTGATAGTGGGCATGCCAGTTTTGTTTAGGGTCTACGCCCATTCTGTCGATAAGTTTGTTGTATTCGTATTCGCGTAGGTACTGCTCTTTTTCCTGCTCGTCCCAGGTATTAAGTTCTTTGGCAGGTTTTTTAGGCTCAATTAAGCCTAATGACTTAGTTGGCAAGTCGCGGAT
>CAZXTD010000111.1:0-14078 GCA_964643575.1 uncultured Glaciecola sp.
AATATTGCGCACAATCATAAAGAAATAGAGCGCGATGCCGACACAATAGACATAGAAGAAACGCGGGATCATCGCGTATCTTTACAAACATCCTTGTCTGAGCGTTTTCAAGTATTGTTATGTAAGGTAGCCGGTTTGACGATTGCAGTGCCTTTGGTGGAATTAGGAGGCATTCATCAGCTGACTAAATTATCGACTATTGCCGGTAAGCCAGATTGGTTTAAAGGAATATTGATTAAAGGTGATGTTAAATACCAGTGTATTGATGCCGCTCGCTGGATTATGCCGGAGAAGGTCTCTGCTGAAATGGCCAAGACGATAGATTATAAGTTTGCAATACAGCTAGGGAAATCTCCGTATGTCTTGTGTTGCGAGAGCGTTAGCTCTACTGTTGAGCTGAGCAAAGACGAAATTAAATGGCGCAAGGACGATATTAAACGACCTTGGCTAGCAGGATTATTGAAAGAAAAAATGTGCGCGCTGATAGATGGTGCGAGGATGGTACAAGTTGTGCTTCATGAAGTTAGGTGAGCCAATACTTGAACCCACACAAAATATTAGTTTGGCACTTCTATGCATAAGTCATGCATCTGAGTGCTTATCTTAAATGATTGAAATGATATAGCGGAGCAAAGCGAATGTCAGAACAAAGAGCTACAGCGACCACCATGGACCCAAATGATGAGGTTTTGCAGTGGGTAACTTATCGATTAGATGAGGAAACCTACGGTATCAACGTTATGCAGGTTCAGGAAGTGTTACGCTACACTGAAATCGCGCCTGTGCCCGGAGCCCCTAACTACGTGATGGGGATCATTAACTTGCGAGGCAATGTTGTTACGGTTATTGATACGCGTGCTCGTTTTGGGCTGCCGCCTTCAGAAATAACAGATAACTCGCGCATTGTGATTATCGAGTCTGATGAGCATGTGGTGGGAATATTGGTCGACAGTGTGGCCGAAGTGGTTTATCTGCGCTCTTCCGAAATTGACAGTGCACCAAACGTGGGTACCGAAGAAAGTGCTAAGTTTATTCAAGGCGTGAGCAATAGAGGTGACGAGCTACTCATTTTAGTCGACCTTAATAAGTTACTCAGCGAAGATGAGTGGGACGACATGATGAGCATGTAAACTCAACATGTGAATCGCAAAACATACTAAATAAGTCGATGCCTTTTAAAAAAGCATCGGCTTTTTTTGTTTTTTGTGTATACAAAATAGTGCGGGACTGAAAGGTAGCTTAAATAGCTTTTGTTGAGTACTTTTGCTATACATAGAGTATTCAAATCAAGCAGTTAGTTTTATGTCCGATATTTTGACGCTCAATTTCGCCTTTATCCTCATCACTGTATTGTTAATATGCGTGCTCTATTGTTTAGTATATGCGCTTAAAGTGAACGCAAGACTCAATAAGTCCATAAACTTGATCAACGACTTGTACAAGTTATCAACAGAGCAAGGGCAAATATTAAAGCAACTTTCTCAAGAGCATTCCCAAGCTGATTTGCAACGTCAGTCTGATGCTGAAAAAAAAGAAAACCACTTAAATCAAACCTTAGCTGATGTACAAGCAAGAGTATCAGGTTTGGAAGGTGATCTGCTTCGTGTGTCAAATCAAACAGAACAACTCATGCAAACAGATCCTGCAACCAAAATGTATTCACGCGCTAATCAATTAGCTGCATCAAATGCGAGTATTGACGATATTGTTGAAGCGTGCGGCTTGCCAAGAGCTGAAGTGGAAGTTTTGATGGGCTTACATAGAAAAAAGTGAAGGTCTTTGCGCACCGTATGTAAACACCTTACCACTTAGGTGTTTAGACGTCTAGACGTAAATCTATTGACATTTGTATGTAAATTGCCAAAATAGCGCTAAATATTCATTCACAGGATTTAGCGTTATGCCCATTACCTTGCCAGCAGAGCTACCTGCTCTCGAAGAATTACTGCAAGAAAACATATTTGCCATGGACAATGCTCGAGCGACCAGCCAGAACATCCGTCCTATGGAAATGGGTATTTTAAATCTGATGCCAAATAAGATTGAAACTGAGCTACAGATTTTACGCTTGCTTTCTAACACACCGCTACAAATCAACATCGACTTAATTCGAATTGACGAGACCGCCCCCAAAAATACACCTGCTTCTCACATGCACGCGTTTTATCATCTATTTAGTGATGTAAAACATAAAAAGTATGATGGGCTTATTGTTACCGGCGCTCCCTTGGGCAATATGCAATATGAAGACGTTAAGTATTGGGATAAAATGTGTGAGTTGATGGATTGGGCGAAAAGAAATGTGCAGTCTACCGTTTATTTATGCTGGGCTGCCCATGCCGCTATGTATCATTTTTATGGCATCAATAAGCAACTGCGGGATAGCAAACTTTCAGGGGTGTTCAAGCATAAAGTCCTTGATGACAAAAATGAACTCACCCGTGGCTTTGACCCAGAATTTTGGGCACCGCACTCGCGTGTTGCCGAAATCAAACCCGAGCAATACAATCAGGTAAAAGGTTTGAATATTCTTGCGCAGTCAGACCAAGCTGGGGTTCATATTGCAGCCACGGATGACAAACGTTTAGTCTTTGTAACAGGGCACCCGGAATACGACCCTAATACACTAGATCAAGAGTACAAGCGCGACTTTAATGCAGGACTTTGTCCTTCTATACCTGAAAATTATTATGAGCAAAACGACCCTAAATTACCGGTGATTATGCGCTGGAAGTCGCATGGTAATTTATTGTTTACTAATTGGTTAAATTATTATGTGTACCAGACAACACCTTTCGATTTGAATCAGTTAGACGCTTGAATAAAGTGCTACACTTCATTGCCTGCAGACGACTACTTGTTTAATGGCAGTTTTCCATACTTAGCATAAAGGTGAATCAGACAATTTTGGCAAATTCTTTAAGCACACAATTGAAAGGCGTCAATCAGGCATCAAAAATTCTAGAGGCAGCACAAAAAAGAATATTGGTACTAGATGGCGCAATGGGCACAATGATTCAGGCGCATCAGCTAGAAGAAGCTGATTATCGCGGCAGTGAATATGCCGATTGGCATAGCGACCTGAAAGGTAATAACGATTTACTTGCCGTTACCCAGCCGCAAATTATCAAAGATATCCATTTGGCCTACTTGCGAGCAGGTTCAGACATTATCGAAACGAATACTTTCAACGCCAACGCCATTTCGATGTCTGATTATAATATGCAGTCTGAGGTCGATAAAATCAATTTGGCGGCTGCCAAATTAGCGCGTGAAGCATGCGATGAAATTACCTTAGAAACACCAGATAAACCCCGCTTTGTGGCCGGCGTGTTAGGGCCAACAAGCCGCACCGCGTCTATTTCGCCAGATGTGAACGACCCTGCTGCGCGCAACGTTACCTTTGATGAACTTGTCGAAAATTACCAACAAGCGGCACGTACCTTAATAAAAGGTAAGGTTGACCTAATCATGTTAGAAACCATTTTCGACACTTTAAACGCCAAAGCCGCTGCGTATGCTGTTGATTTAGTGTTTGAAGAATTAGGGTTTTCTTTACCTGTTATGGTGTCAGGAACAATCACTGACGCCTCCGGCAGAACCTTATCGGGGCAAACGACAGAAGCGTTCTATCACTCACTTCGCCATATTACTCCTATTTCATTTGGTTTAAATTGCGCCTTAGGTCCTGACCTACTAAGGCAATATGTCGCTGAATTATCGCGCATTAGCGAGTCTTTGGTGTCGGCTCATCCTAATGCTGGTTTGCCAAATGAGTTTGGTGAGTACGATATGGAAGCACAAGAAATGGCAGAACACATTGAAGAATGGGCGCAAAGTGGCCTATTGAATATTGTGGGAGGATGTTGCGGCAGCACACCAGAACATATCAAGGCTATTGCCAATGTTGTCGCAGACAAAGCACCACGCACCTTACCAGAGATAGATGTTAAAATGCGATTGTCAGGCTTGGAACCTTTCATTCATGCATAATTGATATAAATAAGCACCTTGCATAGGTGGAGCAAATGCAGATATACAAAATCAGATAAATAATAGGAAGCCAAGTGAGCAGCAGTTTTTCAACCTTTATAAACGTAGGTGAGCGCACAAACGTGACAGGCTCAGCCATGTTTAAACGCCTTATCTTGTCTGAAGACTACGAGACGGCGCTTGATGTCGCCCGTCAGCAAGTCGAAAATGGCGCACAAATCATCGATATCAATATGGATGAAGCAATGCTTGATTCTGAAGCGGCAATGGTGCGCTTTCTAAATCTTATAGCCTCAGAGCCTGATATTTCGCGCGTGCCTATTATGATTGATTCATCTAAGTGGACTGTTATAGAGGCCGGCCTTAAGTGCGTGCAAGGCAAGGCAATTGTTAACTCCATTAGTTTAAAAGAAGGCGAAGCGCCGTTTATTGAGCAAGCGAAAAAAATTAAGCGTTATGGCGCGGCTACGGTTGTGATGGCGTTTGATGAAACCGGCCAAGCGGATACCTGCAAGCGAAAGGTAGAGATATGCCAACGCAGTTATAAAATATTAGTTGAGCAACTTAATTTCCCGCCCGAAGATATTATTTTTGACCCGAATATATTTGCGGTAGCCACTGGTATTGAAGAGCACAACAATTACGCGGTTGATTTTATCGAGGCAACCCGAGAAATAAGACGCACGCTTCCACATTGTCATGTTTCTGGCGGTCTCTCTAATATTTCATTTTCATTTAGAGGGAATAACCCGGTACGAGAGGCCATGCATTCTGTATTTTTGTACTACGCAATTCGCGCGGGTATGGACATGGGCATTGTGAATGCAGGTCAGCTAGAAGTGTATGATGCAATTCCAAAAGAACTTAAAGACGCAGTTGAAGACGTTATCTTAAACAAAAGAGACGATGCTACCGACCGCTTGCTTGATTTAGCACCAAAATATCAAGGCGATGGCAAAGTTGCTGCCAAAGAAGACTTATCTTGGCGTGAATTACCTGTTAAGAAACGTTTAGAACATGCTTTGGTTAAAGGCATTACAGAATATATTGAAGAAGATACCGAAGCTGCGCGTATTGCCGCTACCATTCCATTAGAAGTCATAGAAGGCCCGTTAATGGACGGTATGAATATAGTGGGTGACTTATTTGGTGAAGGTAAAATGTTTTTGCCTCAAGTTGTGAAATCGGCGCGAGTGATGAAAAAAGCCGTCGCTTATTTACAACCGTACATAGAAGCCGCAAAAACCGGCGAATCACGTCCAAATGCCAAAATAATAATGGCCACGGTAAAGGGCGATGTGCACGACATAGGCAAAAACATTGTTGGTGTAGTGTTGCAGTGTAATAACTTTGAAGTGATTGATTTGGGCGTAATGGTGCCGGCGGCAAAAATAATTCAAACTGCCATAGATGAAAAAGCTGACATGATTGGTTTGTCGGGGCTGATTACACCGTCGTTAGACGAAATGGTTAATGTAGCCAAAGAGATGCAGCGGCTTAAATTAGATTTACCTTTGCTGATTGGTGGCGCGACGACTTCAAAAGCGCATACCGCGGTTAAAATTGAGCATAATTATGAGCATCCGGTGGTATACGTACCTAATGCCAGCCGAGCAGTGGGTGTATGCCAAAAGCTGATTTCAGAACACAGCAAAGCCGAATATGTGCAAAGCGTAAAAGCAGAGTACGTAAAAGTGCGAGAGCAGCATGCTAAGAAAAAGCCACGAACTAAAGCGATATCATTTGAACAGGCGAGAGCCAATCGGTTTACCTGTGACTGGCAAGACTATGAGCCAAGCAAACCGTCTTTTTTAGGCGCTAAAACCGTTACTGCTGATATTGCGACTTTGCGCGAATATATCGATTGGACGCCGTTTTTCTTAACGTGGTCTTTGGCTGGTAAATACCCTCGCATACTCAATGATGAAGTAGTAGGTGAAGAAGCGAAGACTTTGTTTGCTGAAGCCAATGCGATGCTCGATGATATTCAAGAAAAAGCCTCTTTAAAAGCGATTGGCAGAGTAGGGCTGTTTCCTGCAAACAGCGTGAATGAAAGCATTGAAGTATACTCAGCCGATGATACCAGCAAGATACTGGGTATTGCTGAGCATTTAAGACAACAAACCGAAAAACCAAAAGGCTTCAACTATTGTTTAAGTGATTTTATTGCGCCTAAAGACAGCGGAAAGCTTGACTATACCGGTGCGTTTGCGGTCACAGCAGGCATAGGCGAAGACGAACTCTCAAAAGCGTTTGAAGCCGACGGTGATGATTACAATTCAATTATGGTAAAAGCGATTGCAGACCGATTAGCCGAATCATTTGCTGAATATTTGCACCAGTTGGTACGAAAAGAGTTATGGGCTTATGTACCATATGAAGCACTTTCGAATGAAGCCTTAATTGCTGAAAAATATCAAGGTATTAGACCAGCACCCGGTTATGCCGCATGTCCTGAACACACTGAAAAACAACTGATTTGGGAATTGCTGGACGTTGAACAAAGCATTGGTATGAAACTGACAGAGTCTTATGCCATGTGGCCAGGTGCAGCGGTTTCAGGATGGTATTTTTCTCACCCAGATTGCCGTTATTTTGCTGTTGCTAAAATTCAGCAAGATCAGCTACAAGATTATGCGAAGCGCAAAAATTGGTCAATTGAAGAAGCGGAAAAATGGCTGATGCCTAATCTGCAAGATTAGCAATTAGCCAACAAAGGAATACTCATGATTATAGATAAACCCTACAGTCAGGCATGTGAAAATAACAAAAAGCCTATTTTAGAGGTATTAAAAAGAGTATTCGCAGATAAGCAACGAGTGCTCGAAATTGGCTCTGGTACCGGCCAACATGCGGTATATTTTGCCGCTATGTTGCCGCATTTAGAGTGGCACACTGCCGACCAACTTGAATATCATGATGCTATTCATGCTTGGATGAAGGCTTACCCAAGTGATAATTTGCACCCTCCTGTTCGATTAAGATTGCCTGACGATGAGTGGCCACAAATAATACCGCATAATTATTTGGGTTCTGAGCAACCGCTCTTTGATGCTTACTTTACCGCGAATACTGCGCATATCATGCAAAAGGCACAGGTCATACATTTGATGAAACAAGTGAATAAATATTTACCGTCAAATGGATTCTTTTGTCAATATGGCCCCTTTTTGAAGAATGGAAAATTTAGCAGTCAAAGCAACGCAGAATTTCATCAAACATTAGTTGCTAGTGGTCGCGGTGGTTATCGGGATATAAGTGAACTTGAATGTTGGGCTCCTGATCTTAGTCTGATTGAAGTAATAGAAATGCCAGCATACAACTTAATGCTTGTTTGGCAAAAAATGCCGTAAACAAATATTTTTTAAAATAAAATATTTAGATTTATTTCCTCGCGATAGGTTTCAGTTTTTTAGTCGAAAAAACAATTCTTTAGCTTTGGTATAGATATTGCTAGCCGCTTATTATTCTGACCTTAACTTTTTATTTCAAGCTTATGCAATACACACAACTTAAAAAGAAACTTCTGCATACACAGATGTCGTTTCTTATTTGTTTGTTGTTGATTTTTGTTTTTATGATGAATTACCCTGATCATTCAATTGGAGGGGAGGGTCTTTATTTACCTTTTAACAATCTCGTTTGGATTGGTTTTAGCATTTTGTTGCTGCTAAGTGTACTGAGTATAAATTATTTAGGAAGCGTCAAAGTTTCTATTTTTCATCTACTATATGCACTAGCAATCGTTTTTTTACTTTTACCGCTAATTTATACTGATACTCGCTTTCTTAAATATGAAGTTATGGAAATTTGGGCCATTTTAGGCGCCTATTTTTTATTTGTTATATCGACTCAATTTTCTAATCAATCCCTTAAAAATAAAGTCTTGACCATATTGCTACTTTCAAGTGTTATTCAGTCAATATGGGGATTAGTGCAATATTATTTTATTTTCGAGCAACATATATTGTTCTTGGTGTCCGATTATGGATTACCGAATGGTGTTTTCAATCAAGCCAACACTTTTTCAATTTATCTCAATTTAGGCTCTCTTATTGCGCTGTATTTTTATTTTACTTCAAAGAGGCAATCGACTTGTCTCTTTGTTCTAGTCTTATTGCTTTTGGCAGTAAATGCTCACTTAAATGTGTTAGCTAGCACATCTACAAGTAGACTCGTGTCTCTAATTTCACTGGGAATTTATCTAGCATATTTCGCTTACAAGAAAAGAAATTTTGTTATTCCTGGGCTTATATTAGCAATATCAGTTCTCGTTAGTTTTGCTCCTCGCCAATGGTTTGATGTTCGTCCAGTATCTGAAACTACAATTGATGCACCTGTAGTTATGAGTGAGTCTTTAGGAATTAGACCTGTTTTTTATAAACTAGGAGCAGAACTTGCCATAAAAAAACCGATACAAGGAACGGGAATTGGACAGATAAGGTACGAATTTGCTCAATATTTTGCTGTAAACAAAGATCGTTTTGAAGATTATGCACATGCGGTCCAGGTGTTGCATATTCACAACGAACCTCTTCAATGGATAATTGAGCTTGGATTTATTTCGGGTTTGGCGTTTGTAATTATATTTACTGTTTGGGTTTGGGGTATCTGGAGAAAGTACCTTGACCCTCGCATACTATTTTTGGGATTGCCTTTTGTTGGTCAGTCGATGCTCGAATTTCCTTTTCACGTATCGGCACCACACTTTCTAGTATTCGCCATATTATTAGGTATTTCTATTAAAAAACCAATGCATCGCGTTAAGGTACGTCAGCCAGCCGCCCTTGTTTCTATAGTTTTAGCAGCAATTGTAGCGACATTTTCCATTCTTCATATGATGAAGTCGTTAGCCTCTTCAGAAGCGCTCACCGATTTTCGGAGGGGTGAGGTAACGAACATAGCTGAATTGGAAAAAGTTGATGCGACTTTACTATTTTCACCGATCATCAAAATGGAAGTTTTCGAATATAAACTCAAAAAAGGTTATGCTACAGGGCAGATAAACGTAGATGACATATATGAATTCATAGAGTGGGCCGAGTATATAAAAGAATATTACCCAGTCAACAAGACTTATATCAGGCTTGCTCAGGCTTATATGATTTCTCAGAATTTCGAAGCATCACTTCTGACATTAAATGAAGCGGAATTGCTTTTTCCTTACGATAAACAAGTTGTGGAAATGGTAGCTGAAATGCGAGAATTTATGCGCAACAAATGACTATATTTCACAGGTAACCGCGTTTTAACCAATTCACAGACAAAAAAAAGGCCAAAAGCTTCAAAGGGTGCTATTGACCTTTCTTGATATGGTTAAGAGTTACCAGATTCTTACACGGTCTTCCGGCGCTAAATAAAGCGCATCACCAGGATGCACATTAAAGGCTTCATACCAAGCATCATGGTTACGTGGTGCCAGCGTTCTAAACTTACCAGGCGCGTGTGTACCACCACGTAGCTGATTCAACATGCTTTCTTCAGTGTTTTTAACGCGCCATACTTGTGCCCAGGCCAAAAAGAAACGTTGGTCGCCAGTTAAGCCATCTAATACTGGTGCTTCTTCACCTTTTAAGCTGAGTTTATAAGCATGATAAGCCATTGCTAGTCCGCCCACGTCACCAATGTTTTCACCAAGGCTGTTGGCGCCGTTGACAAAATTACCTTCGATAGGCTCGTACTGGCTATATTGGTCAATCAGCACTTTTGTTTTTGCTTCAAATGCTGCTCTGTCTTCGTCGGTCCACCAGTTAGCTTGTACGCCTTTGGCATCTGATTTAGAACCTTGGTCGTCAAAGCCATGTCCCATTTCGTGACCTATAACAGCACCAATTGCGCCGTAGTTGACTGCCGCATCTGCATTTGGATCAAAAAACGGAGCTTGTAATATTGCTGCAGGGAATACAATTTCATTAAAGCTTGAGTTGTAGTAAGCATTAACGCGCTGCGGTGCCATAAACCAAGCGTCTCTGTCGGTTGGTTTTAGTTCGTCTTCAAGGGTCTTTTCTTGGAAGAAACGGCGAATATTTTGCACATTACCCACTAAGTCGTCAGCCGATAGCTCAAGACCGTCAAAAGATTCCCACTCGTCGGGGTAACCAATTTTAGGCACAAAGGCCATGAGTTTTTCTTGTGCGTTTTTCTTGGTTTCTTCACCCATCCAATCGAGGTTGGTGATACGCTCGCCAAGTGCAGTACGTAAGTTTTCAACTAGCTCGACCATCTGCTCTTTAGAACTTTCAGGGAAGTGTCTATCGACATACACTTTACCAATGGCGAAGCCCAATGAGCTAGTACCCGACATTGCGCCAATTGCGCGTTTCCAGCGGTCGCGAGGTTCTTGTTGACCACGTAAAGTGGTGCCATAGAATGCAAAGTTGGCGTTGTATATTTCTTCTGATAACAGGCCTGAGTTACCTGCAATTAGATGATAGCTAAGATAGTCTTTCCAAACATCCAGCGGTGTTTCGTTAATTAGTTCAATCATATCGTTTACCGGCTCAGGTTGCGATATATTGAGGCTTGTCGCAACAAAACCTGTCTGTTCAATAAACTTATCCCAATCAAAGTTTGGATATTCTGTATTTAGATTTTCACGCTCGATAGGGTTGAGTGTAAGGTCTCTATTACGTCTTTTTTCGCGCGGCCACATAGAGGCTGCCATTGATTTTTCTAGTGCAAAAATAGCTTCAGCTTTCTCGCTAGTATTTTCCATTCCGGCAAAGGCCAGCATAGTCGCTATATTCTCTTTATAAGCAGTTGCGATGGTATTAAAACGTTCGTTGTCTTCTAGATAGTAGTCACGGTCTGGTAAGCCAAGCCCGCCAACGCCAACGCCAACCTGATACGAATTTGGGTCTAAGCGATTAATACCCAATCCCATTCCAATGGGCGTATTAGTGTTAGTTACCCAAGCATTACCAAAGGCGACGGTTAAGTCTTCAATACTGTCTATAGACGCAATGTTCTCAAGCATAGGTTTGATTGGCGTAATGCCTTTTTCATTAATGCTTTTAACATCCATATAAGCGTTAAAATAGTTGGCAATGAGTTGCTCTTCTTGATTAAGCTCTTGTTTTTTAGATACATCATCAATGATCGCCTTGACTCGGTCTTCACTGCGTTCTGCTAAAACAGCAAATGCGCCATAGCTGGTTTTATCCGCCGGCATTTCATAATTTTCGTACCAAGTACCGCTTGCATATTTGAAAAAATCATCGCCTGGCTTAACGCTTAAATCGCGCGCAGTTAAATCAATACCAAATGAGCCTAATTCTGGTTTGCCTTTTTCAGTAGAGGTCGTTTGTTCTTTGTTGCTTTGTGACGATGCGGTAGCCGCTTCGGTTGAAGGCGCTGCGGTTTGATCACTACATGCAACAATACTTAATGCGCCAACTATAGCAAGCGCGAGTAAAGACTTTTTCATATTAATCCTTTGTCGTTTGATTTTAATAATAGTTATTTTTATAGGTTCATTGCCATCGGAGGAATTTGTCCGACACTGTGCGCGTACATTATCCGTCCAAGCGCTCTTTATCAAGCGGATAAACACGCTTTGTTAAAACTTGTAACACTTTAATTTGCGGTCTCTTGGCTTTTAAATGGAAGGAGCTCTTTAGATTGTTCAAGGTAATCAACAATGTGCGGCGTTTCTCGCTGTAAAAAGTCTTTGACGGCATCATCGAATGCTGGTTCGGACATACAATGATTGGAATAACAAAGCCTCGGCTCAAAACCGCGTAGTATTTTGTGCTCGCCTTGCGTGCCTGGGTTAAACATGTCGATTTTATTTTCAATACAAAACTCAATGCCTTGATAATAGCAGGCTTCAAAATGTAAACCTGATATTTCTTTTAAAGCGCCCCAATAGCGTCCATAAAGCCCATTTTTATCATATAAAAACAGTGCTGCCGCAACTGGCGAATCGTCACACTTTGCTATCACTAGCATCAGGTTGTCGGGCATGTCTGCCAACAAACCATGAAAAAACTCGCCATTTAAATAACCATGGTGGCCACTTCGTTTGAGGTAGGTTTGTTGATAACACATGTAAAAGAACTGCATATCGTTTGTAGAAATTTCTTTAGCTACCAAACGTGATACTTTTACACGTTGTTTAGCAATACTAGCTCTCTCCTTTTTTATGGAACGACGTCGTCTTGCGGTAAGTGAGTCCGTGAAATCTGCGTAGGTAGAATAGGCTTTGTTATACCAATTAAATTGAACTGATTGTCTTTGATGAAAACCCGCCCGCTTAAAGTCTTGCGATATTTGTCGTTCTGAAAATAAACAATGAATGGATGAGATTTCTAAGGTTTCCATGATGTCAGATTTTTGACTTGCCAGATATTCAATGATATTTGTGAGCTCATACTCACCGCAGTACAACAAACGAGGCCCAGTGACCGGCGTAAAAGGAATACAAATACTGAGCTTGGGGTAATAATTCAAACCATGTTGCTGGTATGCATGTGCCCAGCTATGGTCAAAAACATATTCTCCGTAGCTATGGGTTTTGATGTAAGCGGGTAAAAACGCGATTAGCTTGTTAGACGGGCTTTGTTCTCTAATGAGGATATGTTTAGTTTGCCAGCCACTTTCACTTCCGACTGAGCCTGAGGCTTCTAAGTTAGATAAAAAAGCGTACTTTAAAAATGGGTTGCTATTTTGTTGCTGTAAGGCCTTTGTGCTGGGGTGCTCTGCGCCGCTTTGCAGCGTTTCATATTCTTCAGCGCTTATCTCTAAAATGCTCTCAATGCTTGTCCATTGCCAATTCATCGGTAAACTATCCACTTAAATAATAAATACATCGAGTGCAACAACAAGCGTTGACTCCAGTCAGCCTAGGTTAATGTTAAATATGAATACGGATGAAGCAAAGATCATTAATCATGCAATAACGCGTTATTTGGCTCGGCGCGAGCATAGCTACTATGAGCTTTTGCAGAAACTTATGCAAAAAGGGTTTACGCAAGCGTTATGTGAAAAGCAATTAGATTTGTTTGTAGATAAAGGCCTGCAGTCGGATAGTCGCTTTTTAGAGGCGTTTATTCGAACAGCATACCATAATGGCAAAGGGCCCAATCATATCAGGCAGTCTCTCAAGCAACATCAAATTGAGTCTGTCGAACAAGAAGCTTTTGTAAATAACGAAGAGTTTGACTGGTTTGTATCAGCTCAGAGAGTTCGAATTAAAAAATTTGGAAATGAGCTGCCTGAGGATTTCACTGCTAAACAAAAACAAATGCGGTTTTTACAGTATAGAGGCTTTGAACAGGAGCATATCAATGAGGCATTTTCGTCCTCATCAGAATCACTATGATATTTAGCTTTTTTGTAAATTTGACGAGTTTAGGTCAAAAACTAGCCTAGTCGCTTAAATATTGGACTTCGGCATGCTAGCTATACTTAATTTTTGCTCGTATTAGTGATATTGTGCCCCCATAAATTTTTGTTGCGTCCTTATCGTGAAATCATAGTGGCGTGCAGCACATAAAGTACGGTGTAAATTAAAAAAATTTACCCTAAGAAAAAACAATAGGAACCTCAATGACTCGCTCTACCGCCGATATACGACGCGCTTTTATCGATTTTTTCGCAAAACATGGCCATCAAGAAGTGGCGACCTCTTCTTTGGTGCCTATTGACGACCCGACGTTGCTTTTTACTAATGCGGGCATGAATCAGTTTAAAGACGTATTTTTGGGTAGTGAGCAGCGCAATTACACGCGTGCCGTTTCGTCACAAAGGTGCGTAAGAGCAGGGGGCAAACACAACGATCTTGAAAATGTAGGATATACAGCAAGGCATCACACGTTCTTTGAGATGTTAGGTAACTTCAGTTTTGGTGACTATTTTAAAAAGGAAGCGATCCATTTTGCTTGGGATTTTTTAACGGTTGAACTTGGATTACCAAAAGAAAAGTTATTAGTAACCGTATACTCCGAAGACGACGAAGCGTTTGCAATATGGGAAAACGAGATTGGCGTACCCAAAGACAAAATTATCCGCATAAGCACTTCAGATAATTTTTGGTCTATGGGCGATACTGGGCCTTGCGGGCCTTGTTCTGAAATATTCTATGA
>CAZXTD010000112.1:0-14074 GCA_964643575.1 uncultured Glaciecola sp.
GCTCACCTGAATCTTGTTGTTCTTGCTCTGACTGCTCGCCGTCTTCTTGTGAACTATCCTCTTGTTCTGAGTTCTGATCTGAGTTTTGTTCCTGGTTTTGCTCAGAATTTTGCTCAGAATCTTGATTTTGCTCACTATCCTGACCGTTTTCTTGGTCCTGCTGATTTTGTTGCTCTTGTTGTTCTTGCTGCTTAATAAGTTCTTCTACAATAGCTTTGTTCCTCAGCGCATTTTGGTGCTCGGGGTCGTTCTTCAGTACCTCATTGTACTGATCTAAAGCTTCTTGTAACTTGCCTAATTTAGCCAGTGCATTTGCCTTGTTATAAGTGTTTTCAGTGCCACTTAAACCAGAATACAAATCAAGCGCTTTTTGATAGTCGCCGTTTTTATAAGCTGATGCTGCTCGCCATGTTTGCGACTCAAATAAAGCTTGTGCTTTGTCGTAATTTTTTTGATCGAAGGCTTCTTTCCCTTGCTGGTCGGCGTTTTTAAACCAGTTTTTGATGGTAAAAGGAGAGGCACTGCTTGCTTGGCCGGAACTGCCAGCTGCTTGGGTATTATCTTCATTAATAGGTGATGTTTGCATAGCGGCGTAGGCTTTTTGCTCTGGTATACCCACAACACTGAGCAACGAAACAAAGCAAATAACCATCAATCCACGCCTGAAAGCATATGCAGCAAATGGCAAAACGAGTAAGACTAAAAAAGGGCCCATGTCTTTATAAACATCACCAGTGGTGTTCTCAACCTCTTGCGCTTGCTGTTGTTGTTCAAATTCTACTTTGCGTTTTATGGCGGCAATGTCGCTATTGTCACTGGCAAACACTCTATACGTGCCGTCCGTGCCCGACATTGCTTGGTTAAGGTAGCGCGAATTAATACTCGGCACTACAATACTGCCGCTGCTGTCTTTTAATAATTTCCCATTTTCTAATTGAATAGGCGCACCGGTTTCAGTGCCTACGAGTAGCGCAGAAACGTCAAAATTACTTTGCTGAATAAAGCGTCTGATATCGTTAATTTCGTCGTACAATATGCCGTCGGTTAACCAATAAATTTGTCCGCTTTGGTAACCAGCATTAGTTAATAGTTCAGCTGCTACTTCTAAACCCCTAAGGGCAGAACTACCTTGAGTCGGCATAATTTCGGGTTTTAAGCTTGGTATTAAGTTCAGCAAGGTGTTGGCGTCGTCGGTAAGAGGGCTAATCACAAACGCGTCGCCCGAATAGGCAACAAGCCCCGTTTCACCCTCACTCACTTGGTTTATAAGATCGCTTGCTTTAAAACGCGCACGAGTCAGTCTGTTTGGCGCAAGGTCGGTGGCACGCATCGACATCGACATATCCATTAATATGACTTTACCCGCTTGGGTTTGATAAACCGCTTGCGGTAATTTTTCCCAAGTTGGGCCAGCAATAGCAAACACACTGACTAGCCAAGCAAATAAGGCATAATGAATGTAACGACTCGCTTTTTGTAAACCTTTCGATATCACCATGCGCTTATATAAATGCTGCGGGAGTAGTTGTTGCCAAAGATTCTGCTTTTGTCCAAACTTTAATTTGAGCAAATAAATTAGCAACACCGGCACTGCTGCTAGCAATAATAGGGGTCGTATAAACTGAAAATTCTGCACTATTTCATTCATGCTGTATTTCCTGTATTTCTAGCATGGGCGCTGCCGTTTGCCGATGAATGACCATTATTCGGCGATTGATTTGGCGCTGGCATCACCTTATCGTAATTGTTTTTTTTGTTGCTTATATATCTTACAAATTGTCGAAGCAGTGGAAAAAAGGCCATCAAGCCAGCAATCAAAAGGCTAGCAATTAGCGGGTAGTAAAACAACTCAGCTCGAGGGCGCAAAGTTTGCTCAGCACCTTCAACAGGCTCTAGCACATCTAACAATGTATATATTTGGTCAAGCTCTTGGGCGCTGCGCGCTCTAAAGTATTCTCCGCCCGTTTTGCGGCTTATTTCAATAAGAGTGCGTTCATCTAAATCCATAGAGGGGTTTATTCGGCGTTGTCCAAAAAAACTGTTTTGCACTTGCTCTTCTGCGCCTACGCCTATCGAGTATATCGTGACTTTGTTGCTCACGGCTAAATCGAGCGCTTGGTCAACAGTAATATTACCGGCAGTGTTGCGCCCATCTGTTAACAGCACGAGCACTCGGTTAGACCGCTCTTTTTGGCTAAAACGCTTAACCGCTAAGCCTATTGCGTCGCCAATTGCTGTGCTGTCGCCAACCAAGCCAATGACGCTTTCGTCTAATAATTGCTTAACCGTAGCTCGGTCAAAAGTAAGCGGGGTTTGCAAATAAGCGGTATCTGCAAACAGTATTAAACCAATTCGGTCACCTACGCGGCGTTCTATAAAGCTGTCCATTACTGACTTGACCATTTCTAAGCGGTCGACTTGGCGTCCGTTAACGCGCATATCGGTTTGCTGCATACTGCCCGATAGGTCGACTGCCAGCATTAGGTCGCGCCCTTCAGTGGGTATCGAAATAGGCTCACCAAACCACATGGGTCGGGCCGCAGCAATCACAAGGCTTATCCATGCCATACTCATCAAAAAGTATTTACCTATATTATTGCGTTTGGCTGGTTTATTACCTTTTTGCAGTTGGTTTACATGCGGAAAATATAAAGCAACTTGGGTATTTTGCGCACGAGCGGGTATTAATAAGTACACCAAGACCGGCAGAGGTAAAACAAATAGAACGTACCACCACATAAACTCAAACATGGGCAAGCTCCGTTTCTTGTTTTTTGCCTGAACCTTGCACCGATGTATCATCATCGGTTTTGTTGCTGTTTGTTGAGCTGGCTAATTTGTTGTTTGTCGTTTTACTAGGTGGCGTGCTTGTTTTTATAAAATCAACCAATGCCGCCTTTAGGAGCAAATGTTTTTGATTGTCTTCAACTGAAACTTGCGTTTCTGCCGCTGCAGTTGCTTCTGGCTTTGCCGCATATAAATACTGATTAATAAGACTGATTGCTTGTTTTATTTGTTCGATATTCGCACCACAATAAACGTTTAACAAAAACTGCTGCCATGCACTTCCATGCATCGTTTTAATCTGGTGGCCCGGAAAATACACAGAACAAACCTGTTTAAGCAATAACTGCGCCTTGGGAATATACTGTGTGTCGCTGCAATCTAAGGCGTTTAATTGTGTAAGTGCATTACGTTTTTGTTTAGTACGCTTTAGGTGTTTTAAAACGAGAGTGGCAGTTGCTAGCACAAGCAGCAGCAAAAGCACTATTGCAAGCCAATACCCCCATGCTAGAGGCCAAATTGAGACTTCGGTTGGCGTGCTAATATCGGCGAGTTGGTCTAGTGGATTCATGCTGCGTCCTCATGCTGGCCAAGTAAAAGCCCGCGCCGTGTTGCGATGAGTTGCTTGTCGATTGGTTGAGATGCATCCACTTGCCTCAAACCTAAACCTAATTTATTTATGTTGCCTTTTAAGAAGGTGAACCACTGTAAGCGAGCCCGTGCGTAATTATCTTCAACTTTGTTGTCGCCAAGTGTCATAAACTGCTCGGTGCTGCCGTTGGTAAGCAATACGTCTTGGATATTGGCAATGTGCGGCAAGGCTTGCTCAATTGGATCAAATATCCGCAGAGGTCTAATTTCGCAGTGACGGTACATTTTACCCAACACATTAAAACAAGCGGCGTCAAAACCATTAAAATCAGAAATAACGTAAACCAGCGTGCCGGGCTTGGCGAGTATTGCAAGTTTGTTGATACTCGCTAGGAATGGGTTTGCTAGGCCCGCATTTTTCGTATTGTTTTCATATTTATTGCTTTGATTAGAAAATGGAGCTGCAGATGCGCCAGTTGAAGACTGTGCGATCTGATTTTCCAATTTTGCCGCACTCTCATTATGAAATTGCACAAGTTGGTTTAGCATCGACAAAGTATGTTTTGAGGTAGACTTCGGTTTTAATTCAATGTCTTGGTTTTCGTTAAACGCGATGCACCCAATTTTGTCGCCGCGCGATTGCGCACTAAACGCAATTAGCGCTGCTGCATGAGCAGCTTGTACCGACTTATATAAAAGCTGAGTGCCAAAGTGCATGGCCGCAGTGCAATCAAGATAGATAAGCACAGGCCTTTCACGTTCTTCGCGGTAGAGTTTGGTATGGGTTTTACCAGTACGTGCCGTTACGCGCCAGTCAATGCTACGAATATCGTCGCCCGGCTGGTAGTGTCGAGCTTCGTCAAATTCCATTCCACGGCCTTTAAAGCGAGATGTCATCGCACCTGCCATGCTGCTTTTTATTGCACTAGCAGGGTTGAGGTTGAGCTGTTTAGCAATACCTTTATAGCGCAACAACTCACCTAACGATAAGTTGACACCGTTAGAATCAAGTTGTTGTAAAGTAGCTTGTACCGACTCAGACAATGACTGGTTTCCTCGCTTATTACTCTTGGTGTAAGTCCCTAAGGTACAGGAACTAATGCCACTAATTTATCGATAACTTGATTGGGTTTAACGCCTTGCGCTTGCGCTTGATAACTATAAATTAAGCGGTGACGCAGTACATTACCCACCACTGCTTGGATGTCTTCAGGGCTAACAAAATCGCGCTGATGTAACCAAGCATGCGCTCGAGCGCATCTTTCTAAAGCTATTGTTGCACGGGGGCTAGCGCCTATCTCTATCCATTCGGATAGCTCGTTATCATACTTTTCAGGGTGGCGAGTTGCCATAATTAGCTGCACTAAATAGGTTTCTGCGGCTTCTGAAACATGCAGTTGTAATATGTCGGTTCGGGCTTGAGCAATTTCTGCTTCAGTGAGTTTAACTGTATTAGCAAGCATGCTGTTATTTGCTTTGCGAAGCGCTTCGTCTCTGGTTAGCGCAAGAATTTTATGTTCGGTTGCCGCATCGGGGTAGTCAATTTCGACATGCATTAAAAATCGGTCAAGCTGTGCTTCAGGAAGCGGGTAGGTGCCTTCTTGTTCAAGCGGGTTTTGCGTGGCCATAACTAAAAATAATTTAGGTAGTGCGTACGTTGTACTGCCAACAGTGATTTGCCGTTCTGCCATAGCCTCTAAAAGCGCTGATTGAACTTTAGCTGGGGCGCGGTTAATTTCATCTGCGAGCACTAAGTTGTGAAATAAAGGGCCTTTTTGAAAAATAAACTCGCCGGTTTCGGGACGATAGATGTCTGTGCCGGTTAAATCTGCGGGTAAAAGATCGGGCGTAAACTGAACGCGATGAAAGTTTGCTTCCATGCCATCAGACAGCGCGTTAACCGCTCGGGTTTTAGCAAGCCCAGGTGGCCCTTCAACCAGTAAATGACCATCAGCTAAAAGCGCGATTAATATGCTTTGTGTAAGCTGGCTTTGGCCGAGTACCTGTGAGTCTAAATGCTCAAGTAAAGCGGTAAATTGACTATGCATAGAGATTCCCAAAGTCTTTTTAATTTATTTTATGTGAATAAAGGTGACCAGTAGCAAAACGGCTACTTGCAATAACAGTCATGTATATAAGACTCACCGTTAAAAACTCAAGCTGTTTTCGTCAAAATATTTATCTTAGCTAGCATTGATAAGCGCAGCCATAACAAGCCTCAACATAGCATAAAGTAAACACATAAGGCGTAAACGTAGTTTGTGACCTATGCTTAGCCTTAAAGTTCGATTGGCTCGTTTTTGAAGCTGTGTGGTGAATGCGGCTGAGCTGAGCATAAAGGCTTTATTTGCTATTTACAGAATATTTTGAAACAATAGCCTTTTAGTGGTCAGACCAGATTTATCAAAAGAGTCCATGACAAGATTCTCTTAAAAAGGAAGAAACATGTCTAAACAACAGTTATTGAAAACACAAAGCGGCGATCGTATCGCAATTGTAGCCGGTTTGCGTACGCCTTTCGCTAAAATGGCGACCTACTTTCACGGCGTGCCGGCGGTAGACTTAGCCAAAATGGTGGTTAACGAGTTGATGATCCGTAACGACATCGACCCACAAATAATAGAGCAGGTGGTTTATGGGCAAGTTGTGCAAATGCCAGAAGCCCCTAATATTGCTCGCGAAGTGGTACTAGGCACTGGTATGGGCGTGCACACCGACGCTTACAGTGTATCGCGTGCTTGCGCAACGAGTTTTCAGTCAACCGTTAATATTGCTGAATCAATGATGGTAGGTAATATTGATGTAGGTATTGCTGGCGGCGCAGACTCTACGTCTGTATCACCAATTGGCGTGTCTAAAAAGCTCGCTAGAGCCTTAGTCGATTTACAAAAGGCGCGCACATTGGGTCAAAAAGTCAGTATTTTTAGAAAATTAGGCGTTAAAGATTTATTGCCTGTACCGCCTGCGGTTGCCGAATACTCGACGGGCTTGTCGATGGGACAAACTGCAGAGCAAATGGCTAAAACCCATAGCATATCTCGTGCTGATCAAGACGCACTTGCCCACCGCTCTCATAGCCTTGCGGCTAAAAACTGGGAAGAGGGCAACTTAGCTAACGAAGTCATGACTGCCTACGCTGAACCCTATAAAGGTGCACTAGGGCGCGATAATAACATTCGCTTTGACAGCAAATTAGAAGGGTATGCAAAACTTCGCCCAGTATTTGATAAAAAGCACGGTAGCGTAACCGCGGCTAATGCAACCCCTCTCACCGATGGCGCATCTGCCGTTATAATGATGACTGAAAGCAAAGCCAAAGCACTTGGTTATAAACCGCTCGGTTACCTAAAAAGCTATGCCTTTGCTGCTATCGATGTATGGGAAGACATGTTAATGGGTCCATCGTATGCAACGCCAATAGCGCTAGAGCGCGCGGGTATGAGCTTATCTGATTTAACCCTAATTGAAATGCACGAAGCATTTGCTGCACAAACTTTAGCGAACGTAAAAATGTTTGCCAGCGACAAGTTTGCCAAAGAAAAACTAGGGCCCGATAAAGCCACAGGCGAAATCGACATGGAAAAATTCAACGTAATGGGCAGTTCACTCGCATACGGCCACCCATTTGCCGCTACCGGCACACGTATGATTACCCAAATGCTTAACGAATTAAATCGCCGCGGCGGTGGTACAGGCTTATTAACAGCATGTGCAGCCGGTGGACTTGGCGCAGCAATGATAGTGGAGACAGAATAATGAGTGCCTTTACGTTAGATAAACGCGAAGACGGTATTGCTATTTTAACTATGGACGTACCCGGCGAAAGTATGAACACTTTGAAAGCCGATTTTGGTGAAGAAGTGAGCGCAATACTCGATCAAATTGAGAGCGACAGCGACATCACCGGTGTGATTGTAACGAGTGGTAAAAAAGATTCATTTGTTGCGGGTGCTGATGTCAGCATGTTGGCAGCGTGTGAGTCAGCAGAAGACGCTGAAACGTTGTCGATACAGGGGCAACGTTTATTTGACCGCATGGAATCAATTCCAAAAACATTTGTAGCAGCTATTCATGGCCCTGCGTTAGGCGGCGGCTTAGAGCTTGCCTTAGCGTGTGATTACCGCGTATGTACCGACAGCACTAAAACTCAACTAGGTTTGCCAGAAGTTCAGCTTGGTTTATTACCTGGCAGCGGCGGAACACAGCGATTACCTGCGCTAATTGGCGTGCAGCAAGCCATGAAAATGATGCTTACAGGTTCGCCAGCGCGTGCTAAACAAGCCAAAAAATATGGCATAGTAGATGAGTCGGTGCCTGAATCTATTTTAATGGATGTGGCTCTTAAGCTTGCCGGGCAGAAGCCTATTTCGCGCAGCAAGAAAAAGTCGATGGCTAACCAAGTGCTAGAAAATACCTCTTTTGGTCGTGGTTTCTTGTTTAAAAAAGCGCGTGAGCAAACGAATGCAAAGACGATGGGCAATTACCCAGCGCCAATGTATATTATTGATTGTATCGAAGCAGGCTTAAACGATAGTAAAAAAGGCTACGACACTGAGGCCAAGTTATTCGGCAAGCTTGTAATGACCTCTGAGTCAAAGCAACTGCGTGAAATATTTTTCGCTACAACCGACATGAAAAAAGAAAATGGTGTTGAAGGCGTAGCGCCAGCAAAAGTGAAAAAAGTGGGTGTGTTAGGCGGCGGTTTAATGGGCGGCGGTATCGCCTTTGTAAGCTCAACTAAAGCCAATGTGCCTGTGCGCATAAAAGATATAAATGAAAACGGCATCGCTGGTGCCATTAAATATAGCTACGATATACTTAATAAAAAAGTGAAAAAACGCTTTATGTTAAAGTCGCAAATGCAAAAGCAGCTTGCGAACATTACTGGTTGTCTAGATTACAGCGGCTATAAGTCAGTGGATATGGCAATAGAAGCGGTATTTGAAGATGTGGGTTTGAAACAGAAGATGGTGGCCGATATCGAAGCTCAATGCAGCGAATCAACCATTTTTGCATCCAACACTTCGTCTATTCCGATTAAAGACATTGCTGAGAAAGCAGCACGGCCAGAAAATGTAGTGGGTTTGCACTATTTTTCGCCGGTAGACAAAATGCCTTTGGCAGAGGTTATTCCTCACGAGGGGACCTCGGAGCAAACTATTTCTACAACGGTAGAGTTTGCTAAGCGCCAAGGTAAAACGCCGATTGTTGTGAAAGACGGCGCTGGCTTTTACGTTAATCGTATACTCGCACCTTACATGAGTGAAGCGGGATTTATTGCGATGGAAGGCCAGCCAATAGATGCTATCGATAAAGCTTTAGTTAAATTTGGGTTTCCGGTAGGCGCGTTTAAACTTCTTGATGAAGTAGGTATTGATGTAGGCACCAAAATCATTCCTATTTTAATGAATCAGTTTGGTGAACGTTTTGCTTCTCCTGATGCTTTCGATAAGTTACTCGAAAATGATCGCAAGGGTAAAAAGAATAAATCTGGTTTTTACGATTATAAAGGTAAAAACAAAGGCAAAGACGTAGACGAATCTGTGTATAAACTACTTGGCGTGTCGCCAGTAAGTAAATATACTGATGCTACCGTTGTCGAACGTTGCGTGTTGTTGATGCTCAACGAAGCAGCTCGCTGTCTTGAGGAAGGCGTTGTAAGAAATGCACGTGACGGTGATATAGGCGCTATATTTGGCATTGGCTTCCCACCATTTAGAGGTGGTCCTTTCCGTTATATGGATAGCTTAGGCATCGACCATTTGGTATCTCGTTTGGAGCATTATGCAAGTTCTTACAGCGAAAAATACAAGCCTGCCGATATTTTGGTGAGTATGCGAGACGAAAAGCGTTCATTTTATAGCTAGGGTATTTCTTAGGTATAACGAGGCTTTAACTCGCTGCAAAAACACAAAGCCACTGCAAAACAGTGGCTTTTGTATTTGGGCTTACAGTTATCACACTTTAGTCTTGAGAATGGTATCGAATACCCACTATTCACTACATTTATAACTAAGTAAGTTAAAATGTCGGCGTCGTATGGGTTGACGAGGTCAGCTTCATTTACTTCACAACATTTAACAACACAAAGTTCTATAGGCTGAAATAATGATTATACTTGGGTTAATAATCAGCGCTGCACTTTGTAGTTTGTATGCGCTAATCGAAACCGTGCGAAACGGTATGGCAAAAAAACGTTGGGTTATGGCAGGACTTGTTTTTGGTCCTATGATGCTGCCGATGTTTCAAATTTCTAAAAAGATGGCTTTGCGCAAGTCTATCGGCTTTAAAAACGTGTATTGGGTTGCTTAAGTCAAATCACGCTTTTCAAAAGCAGACTGCGTAAGTACTGTATGGCCAAGTGGCTCTTTTAATAAGCAACTCAATGCCGCTTGTATTTCAGTCGCTTCTATCTCTTTTAAAGCATGAATCATGTCTTCATACGCCAAAGCTGGGTTTGCGTCGTCGTAATGCATCCAAATACGCGCTGTAATCTGGCTAATGTCCGAGTCTTTTGGGTTTACCTGCTTAATTAAATCGTCAACTAAATGCTCAAGCATGCCTTGTTGTTCAGTGAATATAGACAATGCAGTTTCGATAGCTTCATTCATTGCCTGATAACTCGACTGTTCGTTATGTGTAGGTGAGTTAATGTAAATTGCAATGCCAGGTAAGCGGCTAATCGGTTTATAACCAACACCTAACATATATCCCATTTTGTGTTTTTGTCGAAGCGTATCAAAAACTGGATTAGCGAGTAACTTCTCAAGCACAAGGCAACGTGCAGACAGTTGCAATACAAAACATTTACTTCGTGAAGCAAGGTTGCGTTCTTGCGGGCTAAGAATTGGAATGAAATGCCGGATTAAATTGCTTTCTTCAAGGCCGTCAACGCGCTCATGGATATGTTGAGACAGGGTTATTTCTTTCATTTGCACAGACGGTTTGTTTAGCATTTTTTGAACACTAAAGCGCTGTGACAATTGCTTGAAAAAACGCGAGGCGCTGTTAAGCGTCCAATTACCCACTAACAAGCTTTCAATATAGTTATCTTGAAAATAATTCGCCTGACATTGTAAAACGTCTTTCGGCCTCAGCCTTTGCATTTGTTCAAGTACGTGTTTGTTTGATTTATTAGGCTCTTGATAAAACTCATTTAAAAAACTAAACAATCGGTTGAAGGGTTTTTGATTGAGATTTGCCTGAAGCGCTGTAGTGCAGTGTTCAATTTGCTCTTGGATGTCTTTGGAGTTTGCTTTAAAGCCTTTAATAGCGTTAATTAGTTCGATTGCTAGTAGCAGTTGACGTTCACTGAGGCCGCCGGTATGTATGCTAATCCCAAATTGATGTGCATATACTCTAAAATGAATGCTGGCCAAATCAACATCAAAAAATATTTGCGCTAAATGCACCTGCAAACATGCTAGCCACACACGTTTTATCGCAATTTGTTGAGCATTCGCAAACATGTTCGGTTCGCTTATGGATATGTAGCATTCACCATTAGGTTTGCCTAAGGCAGTATTTTGATAAAACTTGAGCTCGGCGCCCATGTTCGCAAAGTATTGAAGCTCTGTTGGAGGCGCTTCGCTTAACACCATTGGATGATGCGCACTCATAAAAGGGTTTTGTCTTGATTTAGAAAAAACAAACTGAGCTGGCACCAGTGTTTTTTGTAAGTTTGATAAAGCACTTATCTTATAATGTGCTTTGTAATAGGGCGTTATCAACTCTCCCTTAACTTTATCTGAAAGCAAATAAAGTCGTAAATTGGCCTCACTTAGCATGCCAAGTATTATTGGCATTTCTGCACTTGCTTTGTGTGCATCAAACTCTGGCATTTGCAGGCATTCTCGAGCAGACATAAACGGCAGTTGTTGACTTACATTAATACAGTTTTCTAATAAGCCGGCAGGCCTTTGCAGTCGACTTTGCAAATCAAACTGTTGTTGTTTCTCTCGGTAGCGCCAGTCTTCGATGCCACTAGCAAACAAAAAAGCTAAGAATTTTTGTACAATCGAGTAAACCAGCGCGACCTTATCTAAACCACGTGAACTAAGCTGCAGGCTAATCACAAGCTCATCAATTTTTGCGTCTATTGATTGATAGTAAGACTGCAGGTCTCTAATTAATGATTGTTCTTTTAAGGTGTCGTATAAACCCCTCTTGTGCTTGCTCTCTATGGTATGGTTGAGCATTACAAATAATGAGTCTCGTGCAGCCTTTGGCACTTTTGTTACGTGGTAACTAAAAAGCAATTGGTGGTTTTGCTGTTGCGTGTGAATTTCGATAAATTGTGCTAAATGTTCTTTGGCATAAACGGGTATATGCTCATCAAGTGCTTGTGTATTTTGCATTGGAGCTGATTGCCCAGACTCAAATGCTAGTTCGAAGCTTCTAACAACACCTTCCAATTCACCTTTTGATAAACTATGGTCTTCATAACCAATGGCAACGCTAATGTGCTTACCCAACATCGTACTTGCATGGTAGGTTTTGAGTTGTTTTTGTAATGTTTCGAGCTGTTCTTGGGTAAGCGTTTCGTTTTGCTGAGTAAGCTCATTAGCGCCTTGTTCTGCGTCACCTAAGCTCAGTAAGCTATGCCGATTGCCGGTGCTAAATCGATAAAACGGATGTGCTGGGTTACTACTTGCTTTTTGCACTGATAACAGTTGGCGAATAGGTGTTTTAGCCTTTAATGTAAACTCTGCATCAATAGCACTGACTTCCGCTTGAATGTGCTCGTGCAAAAATAAAGGCTTTGCAAGGCGGTCTATTAAAATTTCGCAGGCGTGGATAAATCCGTTTGGGTCGCACTGCATTGTGAAATGTGTTGAGAGGTCTTGCGTCCAACCATTCACTTGGCCGTGGAATTTAAACAGATGTTGGTCTAGTGCGTCAGCTTTTACGTATGATTCACTAGAGGTAAAAAGCATATGTTCAAGCAAATGTGCGAAGCCTTCAGGATAACCAATTGAGTCAAAATGTCCGCGATTAATTGATATACTGATTGATGACTTTTGAGCAAATCGTTTTTTGTTGTTGTGACACGCATCACTGCTAGGCGGGGTCAGTTTTAAACAAGCGAGTTTAAGTCCGTTCGGCAACAAACGTTGTTTAGGCTCAATTTGACTTAATTCTCGTCTAGTCATTATCGCTTGATGTGCTGTTTAAAATAGACATAATGGCCTTGTATAGACATTGTTGCAGCAACGATGCTTATGGCAGTTTTGTTTATAAAATGTATTATTATTTTTCTCAATACAGTGTAAAGGAAATACACCTTAGGTCGTTAATAATTAATACCATCGGCGTATGATATTAGTTTAGCGTCACTTAGCGCGTATACTTTAGTTTGTTCGCCTTCGTAGAGTAATTATTTTGGTAATTTTGATGTTAAAGACCGTATATTTGTTAGCCCCATATTCAATAAGAATTAAAACATGATGTTACTTATAATGCGCCATGGTCAAGCCGAAGACTATCGAGAGCCTGACCATACGCGCGCGCTAACAGATTTTGGCGTTAAACAGTGCGAAAAAGTAGGGGCTTGGATAAATCAAACATTTTCAGACTTAAACATTGAAAATGCCGTCGATGTTGCCATTGTGAGCCCTTATTTGCGAACTCAGCAGTCGTGCAGAGCAGTGGGGAAAGGTATTAAGATTAAGCAGCAGATAACCTTTGATGCCATAACCCCAATGGGTAATGCAGCCCAAAGTGCCGACTTAATTCATGGCTACGCTACAGACTCAAGTGCGCCTAAGTCGATACTTGTTGTCACGCATATGCCGTTGGTAAGTTTGCTCGCTGATAAAATTTGTGCAGGATTTAATGCAAAAATTTTTGATACTGCCGATACACTGCTTATCGACTATAACGTCGAAACAGGATTAGGCGAGCAGGTCGCTTTTTATCAAGGATAAATTAATTAATAAAAGCATGGTGTTAAAGGCAGTATCTAACACATTTAGTAGCGCGAGGTCGTTTTTTTCATGCAAAGAGTCTCTTTACCGGTCATGCTCCAATTAGCGCTAAAGCAACACGCGGCAGCCGCTGATATTGATGACGATGAAGAATTACAAGGCATCATGAGCCGCTTAAGCGAACTACACGAAAAGGTGGAGTTGGTGAAACAAGCCGCGCGCGCGAAACGTTCGGGAACTATGCAATCTTAAGCGCTTTTATCATCCGATTTTTGTTCAGGTGG
The DNA here is from genome assembly GCA_964643575.1 of uncultured Glaciecola sp. GTDB lineage: Bacteria > Pseudomonadota > Gammaproteobacteria > Enterobacterales > Alteromonadaceae > Glaciecola. Next base: position 13,586 of record CAZXTD010000112.1, read on the forward strand.
TATATAAAATTCCGGAATAATCCTTATCGTCTTTATCATGTTTTCGCTAATATCAACAATTTCAATAGGATAGCCTGCTAATCGAATGCTAATATTAGCTTCAGGCATGTCTTCTAAATATTCCAGTATCAATCCGTTTAGTGTTTTAGGGCCATCAGTAGGAAACTCCCAAGCGAGCTCTCTGTTCAAATCTCTAATGTTAGCACTGCCATCAACTAAAAAGCTGCCATCTTGTTGCTCAATTGCCTCTTTACTGTGATCAGGGATAATTGAGGTGGTAAAGTCGCCAATTATCTCTTCAAGAATATCTTCTAAAGTAAATAGCCCTTGAAGATCGCCATACTCATCGACTACTAAGCCAATGCGCTCGCGTTCAGCCTGCATTTTATACATTAGGGTATGCAATGGAGTTGAATCAGGCGTGTAAAAAATTTCGCGAGCCGCGCGTAGCATTGTTGCTTTTGTGAATTGATCTTTAGACAGCAGCCT
>CAZXTD010000113.1:0-11912 GCA_964643575.1 uncultured Glaciecola sp.
GTACAATACAACATAAACAGCACCACACATTTGAGATATATAGATGGAAAAAACATTTAACCCACACAAAATTGAACAAGCATGTTACCAACATTGGGAAAGCCAAGGCCTGTTTAAGCCAAGTGGGCAAGGTGAGCCATACTGTATTTTATTACCGCCCCCAAATGTTACGGGCAACTTGCATATGGGGCACGCTTTTCAGCACACGGTAATGGATGCCTTAATTCGTTATCACCGCATGAAAGGTGATAACACCCTTTGGCAATGCGGCACCGATCACGCCGGTATTGCTACTCAAATGGTTGTAGAGCGTCAGTTGAACGCGCAAGATATTACCCGTCACGATTTAGGTCGTGAGAAATTTGTTGAAAAAGTGTGGGATTGGAAACAAGAGTCTGGCGGCAATATTACTCAGCAAATGCGTCGTTTAGGCACATCTCCCGACTGGTCGCGTGAAGTATTCACCATGGACGAGAATTTGTCTCAAGCCGTCCAAGAAGTGTTTATTAGCTTATTTGATGAAGGTCTTATTTACCGAGGCAAGCGGTTGGTGAACTGGGATCCTGCTCTACTTACCGCTGTTTCTGAGCTAGAAGTGATAAGTGAGGAAGAAGACGGCTTTATGTGGCATATGCGCTATCCTTTAAGCGATGGCTCGGGTGAATTAGTGGTAGCGACTACTAGGCCTGAAACTATGTTAGGCGACAGTGCCGTTGCCGTGCACCCTGATGACGAACGCTATCAAACGTACATTGGTAAGACCATTACTTTGCCACTCACTGGCCGAGAAATCCCTATAATTGCTGATGACTATGTAGATCCTGAATTTGGCACTGGCTGCGTAAAAATAACGCCGGCCCACGACTTTAACGACTATGAAATGGGTAAACGTCATGACTTACCCATGTTCAATATATTGACCGACAAAGCACAAATCAATCAAGAAGCGCCAGCTCCATATCAGGGCCTAGACCGGTTTGATGCACGCAAAAAGATTGTACAGGACCTCGATACCCAAGGCTTACTTGTTGAAATTAAGCCTCATAAACTTAAAGTACCAAGAGGCGATCGCTCGGGCGTAGTCATCGAACCCTACCTTACCGACCAGTGGTATGTAGCCGTAGAGTCTTTAGCTAAACCAGCTATTGATGCGGTTGAGTCGGGTGAAATTCGTTTTATTCCTGAAAATTGGAACAAAACTTACTACCAGTGGATGAACAACATTCAAGATTGGTGTATTTCGCGTCAGTTATGGTGGGGCCACCGCATTCCTGCTTGGTTTGATGACGCGGGTAACATTTATGTAGGCAAAGACGAAAACGACGTGCGCAGCAAACACAAGCTAGACGCTAGCGTTGTCTTAAAGCAAGACGACGACGTGCTCGACACTTGGTTTTCTTCAGCGTTATGGCCGTTTGCTACTATGGGCTGGCCAAACAAAACCCCCGAATTAGACACATTTGTACCTAGTTCCGTATTGGTGACAGGTTTTGATATCATTTTCTTCTGGGTTGCCAGAATGATCATGATGACCAAAAAATTCACTGGTAAAATACCCTTCAAAGATATTTATATCACAGGTCTTGTACGAGACGAAAATGGCGACAAAATGTCTAAATCGAAAGGAAATGTGCTTGATCCTATCGACTTAATCGATGGCATCGATTTAGAGTCACTCGTTCAAAAACGTACAAGCGGCATGATGCAGCCTAAACTGGCTGCAAAGAGTGAAAAGAATACCCGTAAAGAATTCCCCGAAGGCATAGCGGCTTATGGAACAGATGCTCTGCGCTTTACCTTTGCTGCAATGGCATCAACCAGTCGCGATATTAATTTTGATATGAGCAGGGTAGAAGGTTACCGCAATTTCTGTAACAAAATTTGGAACGCGACCCGTTTTGTACTTATGAATACAGAAGAGCACGACACCGGCAATACTGGTAGCGAAATGAAGCTAAGTGTATTTGATGAGTGGATTTGGTCTCGCTTTCAAGACAGCCTACAAAGCTTTGAAGAGTCGATTGCGCAATACCGTTTTGACGTTGCCGCGCAAAACTTATACGAATTCACGTGGAATCAATTTTGCGACTGGTATTTAGAATTATCTAAAGCGGTGCTCAATTCACCCAATAGTAGTGAAGCTGAAAAACGCGGTACACGCCACACGTTAATTAATGTGTTAGAGCACATGATGCGTTTGTTGCACCCAATAATGCCTTTTATTACCGACGAAATTTGGCAAAAAATTAAGCCTCTATCTGTTAATACAACAACCGTCGAAAGCATCATGTCTGATAACTTCCCCACGCGAGACAACGCACTCAAAAACGCGCAAGCAGAAGCTGATATCGAGTGGGTAAAAGCATTTGTTGTGGGCATTCGCAATATTCGCGGTGAAATGGATATTTCACCTAATAAGAAGCTTAAGGTCCTACTAAACAACGCGAGAGATAGCGACGTTAAGCGTTTAGATAAAACCGGCGAATATTTACGTTTGCTAGCCAAACTAGACGATATCACATTGCTTCAGTCTGGAGATGAAGCTCCAGCATGTGCCACTGCGCTTGCGGGTGAGATGGAAATTATGATCCCCATGGCGGGCTTAATTGACAAAGACGCCGAACTCGCTCGCCTTAAAAAAGCAGCAGACAAACTCGAGCAAGATGTTAAGCGCACAGAAGGTAAGTTGAATAACCAAAACTTTGTGAGCAAAGCCCCTGAGGCAGTTATTGAGAAAGAAAAAGCGAAGCTAGCTGATGCCAATATGCAGCTCAACAAAATTCATGAGCAGGTAGAAACAATAAAAGCGCTCTGAGAGCGCTTTTATTGAGGACCTATACATAGTTGTACTTAGCCGCTTTTTTATTAAAAGCGGCTTACTATTCTAGACTGTCTTCGTCAAACACGTCTTCGTCGTTAATCGCATCATCTCCAATGTAGTAAGTACCCCAGCCATCATAGTGAACGCTGTATTTAGCGGCAATGGCTAACAGTTTATCTACGTCGGTGTTAAAGGCTTCAACGTCAAGCTTCTTTTCAACCACGGCATCAAAACAAAATACGGTGCCGCCATCATCAAGCACGAGTTCTTCTGCGTCGCTTACCTCAAAACCGGCTTTAAACGCATCCACAGCCGCTTTTTCAAGTACATCAAAATTTTTGCTGGCTAGATGATGTTCAATTGTATGAGCTTGACTGATATCAGTGCCATCTTCGGTAAGGGCCTGAATTGTTTCGGCGTTAAAATCGTACCATTCTTGTGCTTCTTCGTTCATATATAACCTTTTGTGCTGCGCGTTTAATGTGCGTCTTTATCTAGCTTAATTGTTCGGCTTCTTTCGTGATCTTGTTAAAGACCTCTAACATCGAAGCATGAAATTCTAGTGCCATTTCTCGAGGTGACTGATTTGGGTCGAGCTCAACAGGGTCAAGCGTCTGAATAATCACCGTACCATTGTTCCAGCGGTTAAATTTTATCTTGCCGTTGTTAAGGTCGCTACAAATTACTGGTACTATCTTTTTGTTTTCGGCAATGGCCAGTCTAAAAGCGCCGGTTTTAAAAGGCATCAGCCCTCGGCCTCTTGAGCGTGTGCCTTCTGGAAACATAAAAATAGATAGGTTTTTTTCGCGCATCTTATCGCCGGTTAACGAAAGTGTATCTCGCGCTTTTCCAGAGTTTTTACGGTCAATCATGATGTTGCCCGACAGCCAATAAATAAGGCCAAAAATAGGAATCCACTTTAGGCTTTTTTTACCTACGGTAACCACACCAGGCACTGCGGCACTGCTGATGGTTGATAGGTCGTAAGTATTTTGATGATTGCCAATAAATACATATGACTGCTCAGGGTCGACGGCCTCTGACGGTCGCTTGACTAGCTTTATACCAAAAATAAACGCCATACTCGAATAAAAAGCCCCAGCAATTGACACGTTATCGCGGTGCATGGGTTTAAACAAGAAGATGACAATGAGCGCTAAGTTCATGAAAATGAAATAAACAAATAGCACCACTGCGCGAATTATCGCAATCACGGAATGTCCTTAATTAAATCGAATCGCACTAATTATACTTGTTATGAGTTAAATACAAAGCGTAGCAGTAAATAAAGTCTGGTTTTTGCCGATAGCTACCCTATAAAGAATAAAACATTTAAGAAGAATGGATAGTCAATGGCAGTATTTACTCCCGAAGAACTCGATAGTGATATTCTAAACGACCTAAAAGAAGAGATATTAGAACTCTATGAAGCGAGTGAACAAACCTTAACTGAGCTTGAGCTAACGCCCAATGATAACGATTTGCAGCGCGCTTTATTTAGGTCAGTTCATACCATAAAGGGTGACTTAGGCTTAGTTGGCTTCTTACCAATGATTGAGGTATTGCAGTACCTTGAAGATATTCTGGATATGTTGCGCAAAGGCGAAATTGAATATAGCGTCCTAATAAACGACCTAGTGATGCGCCTAATGGAAAAAGTAACGTCTTTTGTGGAAGACTGTATAAGCAAAGGAAAAGCCGAGTACGACAAAGACGCAATTGATGCAACCATCGTATTTATTAAAAAATTAAATGAAAACAACGTAGCAGAGCATAATACATTGCTTCAAAATGCTATAAGCGCAATAACCGGCGAAACACCTGAAGAGCATCAAGCGAAAAGCGACGCGATAGAAATCCCCAAAACAGGTATTCCAAAAAATATTGAACCCAGTCAGCAAACCGACCTCTTATTTTTTCGAGAATTAATGCGACCTATTGAAAAGCGTGCCGGATATGCAGAGGGGCGTGGTGATAAAATTGCGGCTTTGGCACTTTACATTAATGCACTTAGTGATAAACCTATTGCTGAAGACCAATTGGCAGTAGCGTGTTACGCCCACGATTTTGGCATGGCGTTTTTACCTGAAAGGCTTGGCGCGGACCATGCAGATTTGAGCGAAAATGACAAAAACCTTATGCGTTCGCATGTATATAAAAGTACGCGTTTACTGGAGCATTTAACCAATTGGGATGAAGCCCGAAAGATTATTATGCACCACCACGAAAATAGAGACGGTAGCGGCTATCCGCTAGGTATTAGTGGTGACGAAATATGCGATGGTGCTAAACTATTGGCAATACTAGATAGGTACGTGCACTTAATTACGCAGCCACAAGAAGATGGTTTATATATGTCAGAAATTGATGCGGTTATCAAAATTAATCGCGACTACAAAAATCAGTTAAGTGGCCAGTGGCTGCGTTTGTTTAACCAAGGAATGACCGCTTACCTTAATCAATAGCCTTGGACAAAGTCATGGGTATATAACAAGGGCTCGTTGGTTAGGTACCTCTGCAAATTATCAACAAACACTTCAAATACTTTAATTGGTGCTGATACTGCCGCAGTGTGGCAGGTAATGGTGAGGTTTTCACAATTATAATACGGGTGATTTTGAGGCAAAGGCTCCTGCGTAAACACATCAATTACCGCTGCACGTATCTGTTTATTATTGAGCGCATCAACAATAGTCTGGGGTGAATCAATGACAGAGCCTCGGCCCGCGTTTATAAATATACAATTTGGTAATAAGCTCTTAAAAAACTTCGCGTTACAAAGGCCTCTGGTTTGCTCGGTTTCTGGGAGCAAATTAAACACATAATCACATTTACTAGCAAATTCAGATAACGATGCTAAGTCATACTGTTTTACATTAGGTATATCTTTTGGCCGCCGCGCAAGCCCAATAATGTTTAACCCCATCATTTGTAAGGGCGCAATAATCTCTTGTGCAATACTACCCAAACCCATAATACCTAAGGTTTTGTTTTTTAAACCTGAACTCGGTAATTGTGCCCATACTTTTTCTTGTTTTAACGTGTTATAAGCTGAAACATTGCGCTCAAAATAAAGCAAATAGGCAAGCACATACTCAAGCATTTGTTGACCAAATATGCCTTTGCAGCCAGTAAGCGTGTAGTCATTATAATCAACTTCTTGAAGCTTGTTATTGCCCGCCCACGTCGATTGTACCCACTTTATATTGGGATAATCGCTAATAACGGTAGCAAGTAAATCCGGCTCACCAAGCAGAATGTCTGTTTTTGATAGGTCATGGCTCATTGGGCGTTGACCGGCATAAAGGAGTTTTACTCTTGATGAGAAAAACGCTTTGTCTTTATCTAATAAATCGACATATATTTTAAAATCACGGCTGAAAATAAGTAAATTTTTCATTTAAAGTTTTGTGCTGTTTGCAGTCCTTTTTAATGCAAGGCTTAGCGCATATCGCCAGCCTAGTTTAAGTATCATACAGCATAAATTAGGTTCATGAACAAAGCCAATTAGCCGATACAAACATTCTAGGGAAAAATTTCTGACAGAACAAATTCGATATTTTGAGGTGGTTTATTTATGTACGATTTTACGTTGAAGGGTGAATTAAATGCAGATATTCAAACGGTCTACAATGCCTTCAACAATCCCAGTGTTATTCATCAATGGTTTGCACCCGGGAATTTAGTCGTTTCGCAGTTTGTGTCAGATTTTTGCATTGGTGGCAACTACCGTGCGGTCTTACAGAGCCCCGATGGCTTTCAGCAAACCATTGTTGGGTCGTATCAAAGCATCATAAAAGATGAACATTTAAGTTACACTTGGCGATGGGATGATACAAACGACATCACAAAAGTCGATATTCGCTTTTATCAAACACCAAATGCTAATACGCGCATTACACTGTGCCAATCGGGGTTTTATTTAGAACAAGATATGATTAATCAACAATATGCTTGGTTAGCTTGTTTAGAAAAACTCTCTTTAGCGACCCGTCAATACGCCTCAGCGGCATAATTAATTACCAACCATTGCCAACATAATGCGCTTATGATTATCTAAAAGCTTAACTTGCTGTTGTGCGATTTGCATAAACTCCGATTTATGCTTTGAATCAATCGGTTCAGCTTTAGGTAAGCTCACGGTGCGAGGGTTTCTATGTACACCATCTACCAAAAATTCGTAGTGTAAATGTGCGCCTGTTACCATGCCTGTTGACCCTAGGTAGCCAATAACTTGACCTTGCTTGACAGTTTGCCCTTTTTTCACTGCTCGGCGGGTAAAGTGAAGGTACTTTGTTTGATATCTTTCGCCGTGTTGTATAAACACATGATGACCGTTAAATCTGTCATAGGCTGCGCGGATTACTTTACCGTCGCCTGCAGCAAGCACTGGCGTGCCTACGCGTGCAACATAGTCAACGCCTCGGTGAGGCTTGATGCGCTTTTGCACAGGGTGAAAACGGCGAGGATTAAAGCTAGAACTCACATATTTAAAGTTGATAGGCGCCCGCAAAAAGCTTTTTCTCATGCTGCGACCTTCAGGCGTGTAGTAGCGTCCGTCGGTATATCGGACTGCTGTAAATACTTCGCCTTGGTTTACAAACTCAGCAGCAACAATATCGCCAAAGCCAATGAACTCGCCGTCTACATATAATTGCTCGTAAACCATATTAAAACTGTCGCCTGCACGAATTTCCTGAGCAAAATCGATATCCCAGCCAAATATGCCGGCCAGCTTCATAATTTGGTTATCGGTTAAACCTGCTTCGGTGCCTGCATTCCAAAAGCTGCTTGAAATAACGCCCTGAGAGAAGTCTAAAACTTTCTCAATTTGTTTTGTCTCTATTGTGCTCGCAAACTGATTGTCACTTCCGTCAATCAATAAGGTTTCGGTTGTTGATAAAGGATACTGCAGACTAAGTAATTGACCCGCTTCATCAATATGTAAATAGATAAGGTCTCCGGGTTTTATTTTTGTCAGTTTTTTTGCGTCTTTACCGGCTCTGCTTACCCGATACGTAGTTTGTGGGCTCAAGTCGAAACCATCGAATATTTTGGCCAAAGTATCGCCGCGCTTGACCTTATAGGTAATATAGTCTGCAGCGTCTTTTTCTAAATCCTCAATAAAGCCTTCGTTTGAAAATTCGGGCATTGGCGCGTCATATTTTACGCCTATTTCAAGTTCAACTATACCAGAGCTCAGCATGTTAATACTTGATGCCTGATTGGCCAATGGTTTTTGGCGTGTGTCTTGAGATAAATTAACGTCAAGTGCGTTATCATTTACAGTGGGTGATGTTTGAGCAACAGTCGATGCTTTGGTATCAGTACGAGAAGCTGCAACATCGTCAGAGGGCCATAAAACGAGTAGAACCAATATGGCACTAATGGTTAAAATAGTGATTCGGTGCTTTTTAGGAAGATGTTTTATTGTATTGTGGATCATACACTCGTAAAATACTGCAAAAGTTATTAAGAAAACAATGATTTTTGTAGAGTAGCTTGAATTTTGTCACTAATCCAGTCAAAAAGTTCAATTTAGACTCCAATATAGTTATCGGCACAAGCGTCATAAACTAAACAATATCGTGATGCGAGTGACACAAAGTTAAATAAATTAGCAAGTTAGCAATGATGGCCTTTTAGGCACACAAAAGCGCTGACGTAGTATACTAGGAAAATTAAATGGCAAGTTGGGAAACCGCTTTTGCGGAGATAAAACGAGGTTCTGACGAAATTCTTATTGAAGAAGACCTGATAGAGCGTTTAAAAGGCGGTAAACCGCTAAAAATTAAAGCTGGGTTTGATCCAACTGCGCCAGACATCCACTTGGGCCACACTGTTCTTATCAATAAACTACGCACTTTTCAGCAGCTCGGGCACGAGGTCATTTTCCTAATTGGCGACTTTACCGCCCTCATTGGTGACCCAACAGGCAAAAACGCAACGCGCAAACCGCTCACCGAAGCACAAATTCAGCAAAATGCACAAACTTATCAAGATCAAGTTTTTAAAATTCTTGACCCTGCTAAAACTACCATTAGGTTTAACAGCGAATGGATGAATAAACTTGGCGCTGCAGGCATGATCAAGCTTGCTGCTAGCCAAACGGTTGCACGAATGCTTGAGCGTGACGATTTTAAAAAGCGCTACGCAAATGGCCAAGCCATTGCCATACATGAGTTTTTATATCCACTTGTGCAGGGCTGGGACTCTGTCGCGCTTGAGGCCGATGTTGAATTGGGCGGCACTGATCAGCGCTTTAATCTATTAATGGGACGCGAGCTTCAAAAGTCTCAAGGGCAGTCACAGCAAACGGTATTGATGATGCCATTGTTAGAAGGCCTAGATGGCGTTCAAAAAATGTCGAAGTCGCTTAATAATTATATTGGGATTACCGATGCTCCAAATGAAATGTTTGGCAAAATCATGTCGATTTCAGATGACTTGATGTGGCGTTATTTTGACTTATTAAGCTTTAAACCTTTACCTGATATTGCTGCGCTTAAACAAGCTGTTGTCGATGGTCAAAACCCCAGAGACGTAAAAATAGAGCTCGCCAAGGAGATCATTGCCCGTTTTCACGACACTGAGTCTGCTGAGTCGGCTCATCAAGACTTTATTCAGCGCTTTCAAAAAAATGCGATACCGGATGATATGCCAGAGCTTGAATTGAGCATAAGCGACGAGGGTATTGCCATCGGTAATTTACTTAAAGAGGCCAAGCTTGTGGCATCGACCTCAGATGCAATGCGCATGATTAAGCAAGGTGCCGTAAAAATTGACGGCGAAAAAGTAGAAGATACGCGTTTGATATTAAGTGAAAAGACACAAGCTGTTTATCAAGTAGGCAAACGCAAGTTTGCGCGTATTACCCTCGCATAATAATGTCTAATGGGTCTGCGATCAGCAGACCCTATTTATCGCCTTTAGGGCTTCGTTATCGGGCGGTTTTCTTCAGCCCAGCCAGAGTAATCACCGTCTAAATGCTGCAAGCTTGTATAGCCTTGGCTTTCTAAATAATCGATTGCTTTACCTGCTCTAAAGCCTGAGCGGCAATACACCACTAACGTTTGATCTTTGTTTGGTAAGGCGTCGAGCAATTCGGGGAGCTGCGCAACTGGCAAATTAATTGCGTTTGGAATGTGCCCATCAGCATATTCTTCTGGCGTGCGCACATCAACCAAAATAAGCCCCTCTTTGTCCATGGCAGCATATTGGTCAGCGCTGATATCGTTTGCTGCATAAACCTTGGCGCTAAGTAAAACCATAGCGGCCAAACAAGCGATACAAAAAACCAGTATATTTTTAATTGAGGAGACTATTTTCATGCTAATTACCTATTAGTTGTTTTGATAAGCTAAAGCACACACTTTAGCTATCTCTTGTACGGAGCGAGGCGTAAATCGGTGCAAAGCATCAGGGTTAGCAATTACAAATTGAGGGCTAAACACTTCGCTATGGTTTTGCCAAAATGCGGTAACTTGAGGCATGGTGTACTTGCCTGCTGCAATAACTAGGTCGGGCTGTTGCCTAAGCACATCCGATATTTGTAGAGCTGGATAGGTACCTAGCGCATCTGCATAAATATTTTTAAGACCGCAGCTCATTAACACGTCGTTTAACCAAGGGTCGGAGCCCAAACCAATAAAAGGCTGTGTGCTCATGTAGTAAACCACTTCTTTGCTTTGCCCTTTGTACGTCGATGTTAATAAACTTAGTTGCTGCGCAATCGATTCTGCGACTTTGTTTGCTTCAGCTTTTGCATTTAAACGCCTGCCCAATTCGATTATTTCGTTTTGCAAATTAGCTAAGCTATCAATGCGCGATTCAAAAATATCGAAACCTAAAAGTGATAACTTTTGAATATCTGAATCTTTGTTACCCCCTCGCCATACAAGCACATGCGTGGGTTTTAGCCGAATTATTTCAGCAATGTTTGCACCTTGGTAACTGGCTACAGAGGGTAAGTTAGCCGCTTGAGCAGGGTAATCACTATAGTCGCTAGTGGCGACTAATTGCTTACCACGGCCAATTGCAAACACCAATTCGGTGAGGTGTGGACTTAAACTGACTATGCGTAAATCGGGGATAGCTGTGTCGGCCGTTTGCGTGTTGACAACACTAGCGGCAATATTATTGGAACTTTGCTCTACAGTGGCTGTAGCCTGCGCAGCGCTTGGCTCACCCAATAGGCCAATAAACAACAAATAGGCACTTAATACGTCAACCAAAATACCACCCAAGTACTTAATACAAGAGTGACTATTAAATGCTTATTCAAGCGACTAATCAATACTTTAATATCTTTGCTTGTGGCATCTCTCGACGTTTTTGTTGCACTGCGCGCCGATAATTGAACAAGGCGCTGATATCGTTTTTTGCTTTCACCATACATAACAGGCCCCGATATACCTACTTGCAAAGCGCTGGCTAAAGACTGCAACAGCATTTGGCGTGGCATAAATAAAGCATTTTTATAAAATTCAGTAGACGACATTAAGGCAAACGCCTCGCTAACTCTTGTGAATAAAACAAAACTTATACTGGTAAAAAAAGAGGGGATAATTTGCATTGTCTGTGCAAACGCGCTGCTGCAGGCGCCAAATGCTTTGTAGTTGTCTAACTTAGGAGTCCATATTTGACTTGCTTCATAAATTAATCGATAAAATAAAGCGGCAACAGGGCCTAATGCAAAATACCAAAATAGTGTAGTGATATATTGGTGACTATAGCGTAAAAATAGAGTCTCCAGCGCCGCTTTGTGCAAGCCTAATGGTGATAACACATTGGTTTGACGCAATACAGACACTTGCAAAAGGCTTTTGGATAACTGCTTTTTATCTTGACTGAGCGCCTCAATACTTTTACTCACATTTTTTAGCTGTGGCGTATATTGCAAAAGTAGCCACATGATTAAACTGTCAATAAGCCATTGATAGCTAGCAAATTCTCTAACTAAATACACAATCGCTAGCAAAGGTAAAACCAGCACAAACAAACCTAAGCTACCTGATATTTTGGCCTGTTGTGCAGAGTAGTTTGCTTTTAATACTTTTATCGAGCAATAGAAATTCATAGCTCGATAAAA
>CAZXTD010000113.1:11922-14028 GCA_964643575.1 uncultured Glaciecola sp.
TACTTTGTGTGCCATTCGTTGGCAAATAAATCGAAAAAAGCGAAGCGGGTCAATAGAACTTGATATTGGCACAAATCGCTCAAGTGCCAATGCCAGCCATATCGCTAATATGACTGTCATGGCCGGATGAGATTCGAAGTTAGAACTTAGCAGCGTATCACTGAACATCGATTTAAGACGTTAAGCTGCGTTAGCATTGCGTAATCATATTCAGCACCAAACTCGCTGAATTTTTGGCCGCTGTTTCAAGGTAGGCTTCAAAAGACATGGTAGAGGTTTTGCCTGCAATATCAGATAGACTTCTGATCACCACAAAAGGGGTATCCATCAAGTGACATACCTGAGCAATAGCAGCGCCTTCCATTTCAACGGCCTTCATGTCGCTAAAGTTATTTTTGATATTATTTGCCGCTTCATCACTGCCAACAAAACTGTCGCCACTGCAGACTAAGCCAGTCTTCACTTGCACATTGTCTAGGCTCGAAACAGCTTTTTCAGCGATGTCGATTAAGTTATCGTCACTTTCATAATACAAGGGCATTTGTGGCACTTGACCAAGTTCATAGCCAAAGTGGGTCACATTTACGTCGTGGTGAAGTAGTTTGCTTGCAATCACTACGTCGCCAATATTGAGGTGGGGGTCAAAACCACCGGCAGAGCCCGTATTAATGACAGCGTCAGGTTTGAAAGCTTGAATTAGCAAGGCCGTTGCTGCAGCAGATGCCACTTTACCAATGCCGCACTGAACTAAACAAACAGTGTGCTGTGCAATTGTGCCGGTAAATACTTCAAGGTGCGCTATTTGTTTGGTTTGGCAATGGTTGATTTGCGCTTTGAGTAAGGTGATCTCTTCTTCCATTGCGCCAATGATAACAATATTCATGTTGCCACTCCTCTAATGATTACTTACATAAAAAGCGCCATTGTAGGCGCTTTGTGATTAAAAACATATTGTTAGCTGCTAATTAATACCAGTATTTACGCCGCGGCTTTGCCAAACCCTGTGCGTGATGCACTCAATGGGCGAGTAGGGCGGTTGTGGGGTTTGATTATGCTTGGTTTTGCTTGGTTAGATGCAAACGGAATTTTACCTTGACGACGACGCAGCGGTACTAGTTTTGTCTCAATCGACTCTTGGATATCGGCAAGCGTATAGCCTGCTTTCGCTTTAATTCTAAGGTGAGGAATAGATGCTGTTTCTAGGGCGCCGTTCACAAAGAAGTCCCTTTGAGTGTTATGTCCATTTTTACCCGTGCCGTAAACCAAATCAATCGCCATGATGGGCGTCATATCGTTTTTATCACATAAAACAAAATCGACCTGTTTGCTGCCGGCACGGATTAGCGCACTTTTGGCAATTTTCTGATGCGTGTTTTTACGCAGGCTCAATAAGTCGATTAAACGTACTCGGCTCATTACTCTAAACTCGTCTTTAACCGCGTGTTCAATGAGGGTTAAAAATTGACGTTCTGCGCCTGTATATAATTGAGTTTTTCCTGAAAAGGGGAACTCTATTTGGTCTTGATTAAATTTGATGGCGACAACGGCAATACACACGAGTAAACCAAGTAAAACAACTGCAACTTCCATAAATACTCCAACATCAAAAAATGATAACTTCTTGTTGTTAGACTTAGCAAAGGGTGTGCCAAACAGTATGTTGGAATTTGTTTCTATTAAACGTGTTTATTTAATGAAAGAAAAACTAGCCGTAAAGTATATGTTTTAACAGCGCTTTATATACCAAACCACGGCTTTGTTATCGACCTAAAACTAAATACTATCGCTTTTAACCAGCACGTCTACCTGTGTGCCTTCGCCATCGCTTGAAATAACGATCGTCGTGTTTTTGTCATCACTCAAAAGTAGATATCGGCTTTTGACTTGCTTACTTGTACTGAACGACACTTTGCTAGCAGCGGCGCTTGGCAACGCGTGAGACGATTCGGGCGATGTATGTTGTTGTTTAAAATACTGCACCACTTCGCTGGGACTTTGCGGCACGTAAAAAACCATCGATGCTGGCAAGTCGGCGGCAAAAACCTGACAAAGTTTGCCGTTTTGAGGCAATGTAATTGAATAAAAGCTATGAGGACAGTCCTGAGT
>CAZXTD010000114.1:0-13132 GCA_964643575.1 uncultured Glaciecola sp.
TTTGGTGCAAAAAGCCATTTAAGAGGTCTAAAAATTAAGACTTTTTTCAAAACCGCAGCCCTCTATGCTTTGAGCTGGTTACCGTCGCAGTATGCGCAAACAATTAGAATAAATGAATGAATATATTAGAAAAGATCTCAAGCGATATGGCAGAATTCAGCAAGTCTGAAAAAAAGGTCGCAGAAGTCATTCTCAGCAACCCTCAATCTGCAATTCACTCAAGTATTGCCACATTAGCAAAACTGTCTAATGTGAGTGAACCCACAGTCAACCGATTTTGCCGACGCCTCGACACCAAAGGCTACCCAGATTTTAAATTGCATTTAGCACAAAGCCTTGCAAATGGCACGCCTTATGTTAATCGGCACGTCGATGAGTTTGACGGCCCAAGCGAATACACCAACAAAATATTTGAATCGACCATGGCTTCTTTAGAGGTTGCGCGTCAATCTATTGATGTAGCAATGGTAAATAGAGTGGTCGATTTGTTGACGCAAGCAAACAAGATATCGTTTTTCGGATTAGGTGCATCGGCGTCGGTTGCCCACGATGCTGTTAATAAATTTTTTCGCTTTAATGTGCCCGTCATCTATTTTGAAGATATTTTAATGCAGCGTATGAGCTGTATGAATAGCACCGAAGGCGACGTAGTGATTTTTATTTCACATACAGGTCGCACTAAAAGCCTTGTCGATGTGGCTCATATTGCTCGCACCAACGACGCTACAGTGATTGGTATTACATCTGCTGACACGCCTTTAGCGAGAGAATGCAATTATGTTTTATCGTTAGCGGTTCCTGAAGATACTGATTTATATATGCCAATGGCATCACGAATTGCGCAGCTAACCTTAATCGATGTACTTGCAACTGGCTTTACATTGCGCCGTGGCAATAAATTTAGGGAAAATCTTAAACGAGTTAAAGATACATTGCGGGGCTCTCGATATCTCAAATCTGATATACCAAGAGCATAAATAAAACAATTAGTACTCGCTATGCAAACACAAACACAGCAACTAACGAACACAAACTAGATGAGAGAATAAATCCATGCTTCGAAGAACTAAAATTCTTGCCACTTTAGGTCCGGCGACCGACTCAGTTGAAATGATTGAGGCTATAGTAAAGGCTGGCGCTAATGTTGTTAGAATGAATTTTTCACACGGTAGTGCAGAAGATCATATCGAAAGAGCACAACGTGTGCGCGATGTGGCCAAAAAGCTTAACAAATACGTGGGTATTTTGGGCGATTTACAAGGGCCAAAAATCAGAGTCTCTCGCTTTGTCAATGACTCCGTCATACTGAATATGGGACAAGAATTTATTCTGGATGCTGAACTAGGCAAGTTAGAAGGGACAGATAAAGCCGTAGGAATAGATTATAAGGCGCTGCCCGATGATGTTCACGCTGGCGATATATTATTACTTGATGACGGACGCATCCAATTAAAAGTTATTCGCGTTGAAGGCCGCAAAGTGATTACAGAAGTCACCGTTGCCGGTAAATTATCGAACAATAAAGGTATAAACCGACTTGGCGGCGGTTTGTCGGCTGAAGCGCTTACTGAAAAAGATAAGCAAGACATACTCACTGCTGCCAAAATGCAAGTCGATTATTTGGCGGTGTCATTTCCGCGCTCGGGCGCTGACCTTGACTATGCTCGCTCTCTGGCAGTTGCCGCCGGATGTAACGCCAAAATATGTGCAAAAGTAGAGCGCGCTGAAACAGTTGCTTGTGATGAAGCAATTGACAATATTATAAATGCGTCAGACGCAGTAATGGTTGCCCGTGGTGACTTAGGTGTTGAAATTGGCGACGCCGAGCTTGTGGGTGTACAAAAGAAACTCATCGCACGTTCTCGTCAATTAAACCGTGTTGTTATTACGGCAACACAAATGATGGAGTCGATGATTGACAGCCCAATGCCTACTCGTGCTGAAGTCATGGACGTTGCTAATGCAGTATTAGACGGCACCGATGCCGTTATGCTGTCGGCTGAAACTGCAGCGGGTAAGTTCCCTGTAGAAACAGTGGCGGCAATGGCGCGCGTATGTGAAGGTGCTGAAACTCATCCTAGCGTTAAAATTTCAAAGCATCGTGTGGACGAGTTTTTTAAAGATGTTAGCGAAACCACATCGATGGCTGCAGTATACGCCGCTAATCATCTGCCTAGCATTAAAGCTATTGTTGGCCTGACCGAAAGTGGCACAACTCCTAGATTAATGTCGAGAATTACTACTTCATTACCTATTTTTGCGATGTCTCGCCATGCCCATACACTCAACGAGATGGCGCTTTACCGCGGGGTCAAGCCAATCTTTTTTGATTCAACCACTAGTGAAACCGGTTACGTAACTCGCGATGTTATCGACACCTTACGTGATTCAGGCGTGCTAAAAGTTGGCGACCAGTTTATTTTGACTTACGGTGATCAAATGGAAACGGTAGGCGCAACCAACGTATGTAAAATAGTCACTGTATCTTGATAATCTGATACAAGGATTTGCCTTATTAAGCCCGCGGCCATCATCATAGTGAGCGCGGGCTTTTTTGTATTCGTTGATAAGCATATATAAGACAAATCAATTATCTTTTTTATTCACTTTTCGTTTACCGTATTGCTACTAGGCAAGTCAGTTACTAGGCAAATCAGTATAAAAAAGAGGACCCACTAATATGAGCAATAAGCAATACGACATCGTAATATTTGGCGCTACCGGCTTTACCGGCCGTTTGGTAGCCGAATACTTAAATGCAAACTATGGTACAAATAACAGCGAACTAAAATGGGCAATGGCCGGGCGTAGCTTAGAAAAGTTAACAGAAGTGCGTGAGCAAATGAATATCTCTGCCGATATCGATTTACTTGTTGCCGACAGCAGTAATAAACAAAGCTTACAAACACTTGTTGCCTGCACAAAAGTGGTACTGACTACCGTTGGGCCATACCAACTTTATGGCGAAGAATTACTTCAGGCATGTATAGAAGGCGGTAAAGGCTATGTAGATTTATGTGGTGAGCCTGCTTGGATGCATCAAATGATTCAAAAACATCAAACCGCTGCCCAAGCAAGTGGTGCTGTGATTGTATTTTCTTGTGGATTCGATTCTATCCCCTTCGACTTAGGTGTTTATCAATTACAACAGCATGTGACAAAACAAACAGGTAGCCCTTTGTCATATGTAAAAGGTCGTGTGCGTAAAATGCAAGGCACGTTCTCAGGCGGCACCGCTGCAAGCTTAAAAGCAACGCTTGTAGCCGCTAAAAAAGACCCAAGTATTATGCAAGCCTTAATTAATCCCTATTCACTGGCCACTTCAGAGGTATTAACCGAGCAGCCAAGAGGCGACAAACCGCATTATGACGAAGCTTTAAAATCTTGGGCGGCCCCATTTATTATGGCGGCAATTAACACCAAAAACGTGCATCGTAGCAATTACCTTCTCGATTATGTCTAC
Source organism: uncultured Glaciecola sp. (assembly GCA_964643575.1). Lineage (GTDB taxonomy): Bacteria > Pseudomonadota > Gammaproteobacteria > Enterobacterales > Alteromonadaceae > Glaciecola. The sequence continues at coordinate 3,464 of CAZXTD010000114.1, forward strand.
GGAAAAGATTTTAAATACGACGAAATGATGCTTACAGGCGATGGTGAAAAAGGCCAAGCGATTGCCCAGCATGTTGCCAATGATAAATCTTTATCAAGCGACAAAGGGCCAAAGCCCGGTGAAGGCCCAAGCAAGGAAGAACGCGAAAATGGCTTTTACGATGTGCTATTTATTGGCACAAATGATAAAGGTGAGACCTTTGCATCTAGCGTATCAGGCGATTTAGACCCTGGTTATGGCTCAACTTCTCGAATGATTAGTGAAAGCGCGATTTGTTTGGCGCAAAAGCAGACATCGATAGCAGGCGGTTTTTACACCACAGCACCTGCACTTGGTGATGCACTTATAGAAAGACTGCAAAAAAATGCGGGTCTAGTATTTAAAATTGAGAAAGCTTAAGCGCTTTGGCCAAGGCTGCATTTACCGCGCCTTGGCCATTTCGCATAATTGTTTGTTGGCTTAATACAGCTTTTTTAAGCTGCATTTAATTAACTCAATAAACTTAGTCCCACATCTCTACGTGGTCAGTTACCACTCGTGGCGTGCGTTTTTGCGGCTTTAAAGGCGTTGAACCAAGATACAAAAAGCCTAAAATTTCGTCATCTTGCGCGCAGCCTAATGCTTCTTTTACTACCTCATCTTGCGCATACCAGCCAGTTCGCCAGATTCCTTGAAAACCTTGCGCTAAAGCAGCCATTTGCATAGATTGTACGCTACAAGCAGTTGACGCAATTTGTTCTACACGTGGCACTTTTTCATGTTCTTTGTACTGACATATCGCCACAATAATCATTGGTGCTCGCGAGGTTAACTGCGGGGCTCTAGCAATTGACTCAGGTCCTTTATCTTTTTTAATAGCAGCTTGTTCAAAGATACCGCCTAATTTGTCTAAACCTGTGTCGGTGCAAACGATAAAACGCCACGGTGATAAGCAATGATGGTCTGGCACGGTAAAAGCAGCCTGTAATATATTATCTAGTGCTTCGTCTTGTGGCGCAGGCGCATTTAATCGAGGCTGAGAGCGGCGGTTAAGAAGTAAATCTAATGCTTGCATGGACGTCCTTTAAGAATCTGTTCAAACTTATCTATATATGTTGAGTGCAGTGTAAATGATCAACCTAGGTTTTATATAGAAAAATCGCATATTGTCGATAATACAATAACAACTTGCCTATTGCTCTTTGATGAACAGTAGACGCTTGTCCGCAATATCCTTCAATACTAATAAAGATAAGCAATAATTTTATGAGTAGAATTCTTCAAAATATAATACGAAAACAACAAACTAAGATGAATGTGACTCACGAAACCTCTGCACTTCTGATGGAAATGGCACGCGGCTGCAAAGACGATAACCCACACAAACTCAGTGCGAAGCTTATTCAAGTATGGCTAAATGATGCACATCAAGTAAAACCTGATGCAGCTCTCGCTCGCCAAACAGCTCCGGTTAACTTGAACAAAAAACAATCTAAAGCGTAATAGTATATGGGACATAAAGTCTCTACGTAACATATTTTTACATTTGCACACTGTTACATACACTGTGCGTCGGATAATATACAGACTGGAAATAATTTAAGGGTCAGTTGATGACAGAAAAACGCAGTTTTACCAAATCGTTGTTCGTTGGTATATGGAATACCATTAACTTTAGTCGCCGATTAGTACTAAATATTTTATTTTTACTTATTCTAATTTTTATTATTATCGGTATTTCTAACTCAGGCAAAAGCCAACCGCAGGTGAAGGACAACAGTGCACTTGTGCTCAATTTAACCGGTACCATCGTTATTCAAAAAACATGGGTCGACCCAGCCGAAAAGTTTGTTCAGCAAGCAGTGGGACAAGGTACAGACAACCCTGAAATTTTGCTCAATGACCTTATCAAAGTTATTGAAAATGCTGCTGAAGACGACCGCATCAAGACCCTCGTGCTTAAATTGGACCGCTTTGGCGGCGGCGGTATGGATAAACTCAAAGCGGTAGGTGATGCACTGCAAGCATTTAAAGCATCCGGTAAGCCTATTTATGCAATAGGCAATAGCTATGGACGCTCTCAGTATCACCTCGCCTCTCATGCCGATAATGTCTATGTTCACCCTATGGGCTCATTACTTATGGAAGGTTATGCTCGTTATGGTATGTACTTTAAAGACGCCTTAGAGAAACTAAAAGTATCCACTCATGTGTTTAAAGTAGGTACCTTCAAATCGGCAGTTGAACCCTATATACGCAACGACATGTCAGACGAAGCCAAATTAGCTAATGAAGCTTGGTTGAACGAACTTTGGCGCATGTTTAAAGAAGACGTTGCTGGGTCACGCGGTTTCGAGACTACAAACTTTGACGAAACATTCGACACCCTATTGACGAAATTTGAAGCTGTGGATGGCGACTTCGCCAAATACGCACTTGAAAATAACTGGGTAGATGGAATGCGTACTTATGACGAATTTAATCAAGAAATGATTGAGTTGTTAGGTCAAGGCGAAGAAGAAAATACCTATAACAGTATTGGCTTTAATAGTTACCTAAAAGTAGTGACACCTGCATTTGTTTTGCCGCCGGTTGATGAAAATCAAGTCGCCATTATTGTTGCCAAAGGCAATATACTAGATGGCCGCCAAGACCCTGGCGCAATTGGCGGTGACAGCACAGCCGAACTTTTACGCAAAGCACGTAACAATGACAACGTGAAAGCAGTTGTGCTGCAGGTTGATTCTGGCGGCGGCAGTGCATTCGCCTCTGAAGTAATTAGACGCGAAATTGATTTAATAAAAGAAGCAGGCAAACCGGTTGTTGCTTCAATGAGCTCAGTTGCTGCATCTGGCGGTTACTGGATTTCGGTTAGCGCCGATAAAATCTATGCAGAACCAAGCACCATTACCGGCTCAATAGGTATTTTTGCGATGTTCCCCACCTTTGAAGAAAGCTTTGGTTATTTGGGTATCAATAGCGATGGCGTTGCGACTTCCGAATTAAGCGGTATAGCTGTAGACCGCCCGCTCGCAGACGGATATAAGTCGATGATACAAATGAGCATTGAACGTGGATACAAACGCTTTATTAGTCTAGTCGCTCGTGAGCGTGGTATGACACTTGAAGAAGTAGATGCTGTAGCTCAAGGTCGTGTCTGGGTGGGTACACAAGCACTTGAACTAGGATTAGTCGATGAACTAGGGAGCTTATCTGACGCCGTTGCGCACGCTGCTCAATTAGCCGAACTTGAAGATTTTAAAGAAATCTACATAGAGCGAGAACTCTCTGAAGATGAGCTAATGTGGGCAAACTTGCTTAACAACGCAAGCGCATTGATGTCGGGTTTAAATGTAAACTACGAACCAAGCGCGCTAGAAAGCATCGCGAAAGAGTTTGATAAGCAAGCCACTGCTATGGCAAAGTTTAACGACCCAATGGGTGCGTACGTGCTATGTTTAGAGTGCACTATGGTTAAGTAATGTTAACTAGCAATTTTATGAAAGGCTTGTAGTGATACAAGCCTTTTTTTTCGCTACAATCTTATCGCAATCGTGATGATAAGACCGATTTGCTCTCCCAAAAGCCATATGAGTTAAATTATATTTGTGTTGTTGTCTATTGAAATTAAACAAAAATGTGAGCAAAGGCTTACCGAACTGTATGTCCATGCTGAAGCTTTTTTGACAAATCAACACCATGATTTATATGCGGGCGAGCAAAGCTTTTGGGGTAAGTTTAAGGCGCTAAAGCGTGGTGCACTTAACAAGCTCACTATTTCAAAGCCTAGTATATTGTTTACTCAGAGAGGTAAAATTGCAGGCAGTGCTCTTTTGCAAAAAAACATTATTAAGTTGCACCCTACTTTGCTCGCACAAAATGTTGACTACTACTTAGATGAAGTCATCGCTCATGAGCTATCTCATATATTGGTTTATCAGCTATTTGGCCAGTACAAAGGTATACTTAGGCGCGAGCGAGTAAAGCCACATGGTCTTGAGTGGCAGACTATCATGACAGAGGTTTTTGATTTAGTCCCTAGAGTTACCCATCAATTAGACGTAAAAGCAATTAGCATGCAAAGTTTTGAATATGAGTGTGCTTGCCAATCAGTTGATCTTTCGTTGATAAGGCATAATAAAGTCATTAGGGGGAAGCAAGTCTATTATTGCAAACGATGCAAACAGCCCTTTGCCGAAGTAACGCCAGCTGACAAGCCGATATTGTGACTTCAAAAACGGCTAGAACAAATTTTTCGTAAACGCTTTGTCTAACTCTTTAAAGGCCGTGCGCAGTAGTATAGCCAACTCTTTAAACTTTGGCTTTTTACTAATTCTTTGCAATTGACAGCCATGAGATTGCATTTTTGCGTGGATTTCTTTGTACCACGACAATATCTGGGGAGGTAAGTCTTGCTCGGCTCTAAAACCAAGCCATAATAGTCCTTGAATAGGCAAACTAATAAAAAACAATCCCATGGTAATTGCTTGAGGAATAACATCAGAACCGAGCGCTTGAATTTGCACAAACATTACCAATACGGCAACGGCAGGCATTATCTGAATACCAAATTTGGTTGCAGCAATTATTCTACACTCTGGAAACAGTGCATATAACTGCTTTTGCATGGGCCATATACGCATATATTCCTGGCCCGATTTAAACAACTCAGTCACTCTTTTAAACATAAGTATTCTTACTTTCATTCTTCTTTGTATAAATGCTTTACGCAAGCTCTACCTTATATATTAGCACAGCATCAGCGCCTACAGGTATACAAAGTACTTATCAAGTATCGATCAAATAGATAATCACTATGCAATTACAACTTATACATAAAACATCTGAAAATATATCAATTTTATCGAGATAATTACGCTAGAATTTACACATAAACACTCAGATAGATTTTTGAGTGCTTGTTTTAATTATCATTGCCCGTATATACCTATGCAAGCAGTTATCGATACAAAATATTTGGAGATTTAAATGGCAGACACAAGACATGTGCCTTTACTTATATTGGGCTCAGGCCCTGCGGGTTATACCGCTGCAGTATATGCAGCGCGCGCCAACTTAAAGCCTGTGCTTTTAACCGGCAGTCAGCAAGGTGGCCAATTAACCACCACAACAGAAGTTGAAAACTGGCCAGGAGACGCAAACGACCTAACTGGCCCCGATTTAATGGTACGCATGCAGCAGCATGCCGAAAAATTTGATACCGAGATAATTTTTGATCACGTAGTAAAAACTGATTTTTCTAAAAAGCCTTACCGCTTAATTGGTGAAAATGCCGAGTACACATGTGATGCACTAATTATTTGTACGGGCGCGTCGGCCAAATACCTTGGTTTACCAAGCGAACAGAGCTTTATGGGACGAGGCGTAAGTGCCTGCGCAACCTGCGATGGTTTTTTCTACCGCAATCAAAAAGTGGTCGTAGTAGGCGGCGGAAATACTGCAGTTGAAGAAGCTTTGTATCTATCTAATATCGCCTCAGAAGTACATGTTGTTCACAGAAGAGATACTTTCAGAAGTGAAAAAATACTTGCACAACGTTTACTTGATAAAGCTGAAAATGGCAATGTAACCCTGCATCTTAATAAAACACTTAACGAAGTAGTGGGAGACGATGCCGGCGTAACGGGTGTAAAAGTAAGTGATACCCAAACTGGTGAAATCACGGATATTGAAGCACTGGGTGTATTTATTGCTATTGGGCATTCACCTAATACCGGCATTTTTGAGGGCCAACTGGAAATGAAAGACGGTTATATCGTGACTCAAAGTGGCCTGCATGGCAATGCAACACAAACCAGCGTGCCTGGCATTTACGCAGCAGGTGACGTGAGTGACCACATATATCGCCAAGCGATTACTTCAGCAGGCACCGGTTGTATGGCAGCCTTAGATGCTGAGAAGTACTTGGATGCCTTGGAAAAATAAGCACACGGTGTCTCCAATGCATGAGCCTCTAAACAGTTTTGGCGCAAACTTACTATGCTAGAACTGTTTAAGCTCAATCAAAACCATGTTTTCCCGGCAATCGATTTTGCTTTGGACGAACCTAACGGTTTACTCGCTTTTGGCGGAGACTTAGCCCCCCAGAGGCTTATAAATGCTTATAAAAGTGGTATCTTCCCTTGGTACAGCGAGCAAGAGCCTATTTTATGGTGGTCACCCGATCCCCGTGCCATTATTGATGCAAGAACCTACCAAGCTAACAAGAGCCTGCGTAAGAGCATTCGAAAGTTTGGTTACTATGCAAAGCTTAATAGTGCTTTTAGCGAAGTAATTCGGCTTTGCGCTAACGTACCGAGGCCAAGTACTCAGTATGATTCACAAAACCAAAGCACAAGCACTTGGATAAGCAATGACATGGTCAACGCTTATCAGGCTTTACACAAAATGGGATACGCTCATTCAGTAGAAATTTATAATAAAGATAATCAGCTGGTTGGCGGGTTATATGGTGTTGTAGTAAGCGGTATCTTTTGCGGTGAGTCGATGTTTCATTTGAGCACCGATGCAAGCAAAGCGGCTTTTTTAGCTTTATCCACGCACATGCGAAAGCACAATCTGTGGGTAATAGACTGTCAATTGGTCAACCCCCACCTCGAACGCTTAGGCTGCCAAGCCATTTCCAGACAAGACTTTTCTAAACTCCTTGTTGAACATGCTCAACCAGTAAATTGCTGGCAAGCACAAGACTTGAGGCTTGAATCATGAAATTTGGCGTAACCCAAGCCTTTGCATGCAATTACTTGCCCGACCGAGACGAACAGCTGCTTGTGTGTATGGAGCAAGACACAGAGCTAAGCAATCAGTATTCAAGCTTAATTCAAGCAGGCTTTAGGCGCAGTGGAGACCAGCTATATCGGCCACATTGTAAGACCTGCAATGCTTGTGAATCCATAAGAGTCATATGCAATGCATTTACCCCTAGCAAAAGCCAAAAGCGTATTATCAATAAAAATAGAGATATACAGCTTGCATTGTTAGAGGGAGAGCGCGATGACTATTATCAGCTCTATGAACGATACATTAGCGCGGCTCATAGCGACGGCTCTATGTATCCACCTAGCTATGAACAATATCGCAGCTTTATTCATTGTACTTGGCAAAACCCAGTATTTTTAGAAGGCCGTATCGACAATGAACTCGTCGGTGTCGCGGTATGTGACAAACTTAAAGGTGGTTTGTCTGCTCTTTACACTTTCTTTGCCCCTGAACTATCTTCGCGATCTTTAGGGACGTTTTTTATTCTAAAGCAGATACAAGCATGTAAAAGCATGCAGCTGCCTTATTTATATTTAGGCTATCAAATAGACGATTGTCAAAAAATGAATTACAAAAAAAAGTTTTATCCGCACCAGCGCTTACGTAACAACCAGTGGATTTTGACTGTTAAATAATCAGGAAAAACTTTACTATTGCTCACTTTTCGCGTATCTTTCGCGCGTCAAGAAAGACGTGAACCCATGCTTCTTCAAATCGATAAAGCAAAATAATGGGTAACACGCATTATTTAATAAACCGAGGTTACCCAGCTAGATGGCAAAAGAAGATTGTATTGAAATGGAAGGCACTGTGTTAGACACGCTTCCTAACACTATGTTTAGAGTAGAATTAGAAAATGGTCACGTTGTGACAGCTCACATTTCAGGCAAAATGCGCAAAAACTATATTCGTATTCTTACCGGCGACAAAGTCACGGTAGAAATGACACCCTACGACCTAAGTAAAGGCCGTATTATTTATCGCGCACGCTAAATAAAAAGCGAACACTTGTTGCTGATAGAAATGAAATCATAGGCAACACATAAGTCGACATCGACGTGTAAGACCTAAGCCAAGATATTTCGTTTTATCTGCAAAAAACCGCCATCTGCAAAGCATCTGGCGGTTTTGTTATTTTAAGCCTTATTATTTCTAAGGCACTTACCTAAGTTTACAACCAGCTCACTTCACCCGATTGCAAATAAAGAGTCTTAGACTTCTTCACTCTTAGCGTTTTCAATGGTGGTATAAGCAAAGGTAAGCTTCTTGTTCTTAAAGCCGACTTTTACTTCGCCGCCCTTCGCTAGTTTGCCAAACAATAACTCTGACGCAAGTTCACGTTTTAACTCATCTTGAATTAAACGAGCCATTGGTCTTGCACCCATTCCTTTGTCGTAGCCTTTTTCCGCCAAATATTCACGCGCTTTAGGACTCACCTCAAGCGAGACGCCTTTCACATCAAGTTGTGCTTGTAGTTCAATAATGAACTTATCGACAACTTGTAAAATAACTTCTTCATCTAAGTGGTTAAACCAAACTATGCTGTCGAGTCTATTTCTAAACTCTGGCGTAAAAGTCTTGTTTATTTCGGCCATTGCATCAGTGCTATGGTCTTGTTGTTTAAAGCCCATAGACTTCCTCACCGTCGCTTGCACACCGGCGTTAGTGGTCATCACCAGTACAACGTTTCTAAAATCAACTTTGCGTCCGTTGTTATCGGTGAGCGTGCCATGGTCCATCACTTGCAACAAGATGTTATAAATATCGCTATGTGCTTTTTCCATCTCGTCTAACAGAACAACAGAGTACGGCTGTTTGATAACGGCATCGGTTAACAAACCACCTTGGTCATAACCTACATAACCTGGAGGCGCACCAATTAACCTGCTTACTGCGTGTCTTTCCATGTACTCTGACATGTCAAAACGAATAAGCTCTACGCCCATTATTTTTGCTAACTGCTGGGTAACTTCTGTCTTGCCCACGCCTGTTGGGCCTGCAAATAAGAAGTTTCCTATGGGTTTTGCTTCGTTACCTAAACCTGAACGTGAAAGCTGGATAGCGGTCGACATTTTCTCAATCGCTTCGTCTTGACCAAACACGACCATCTTAAGGTTACGACCAAGATTTTTAAGCACGTCTTTATCTGATGCCGACACCGACTTTTCGGGTATACGCGCAATTTTAGAAATAATTTGCTCTATATCGGATACGTTGATTGTCTTTTTACGCTTCGACTCAGGCAACAGGCGCTGGCTTGCGCCAGCTTCGTCAATTACATCAATGGCTTTATCGGGCAATTGACGCTCATTAATGTATTTGGCTGATAGTTCCGCGGCTGCTTGCAGGGCCTTTTGTGTAAAACGAACGCTATGATGTTCTTCGTAGCGAGACTTAAGTCCCATTAAAATTTTTGTGGTGTCGCTTACGCTAGGCTCAACAACATCGATTTTTTGGAAACGACGAGCAAGTGCCCGGTCTTTCTCGAAAATACCTTGGTACTCTTGGTAGGTAGTTGACCCAATGCAGCGCAACTCACCACTGCTCAATTTAGGCTTGAGTAAGTTTGACGCATCCATCACACCGCCTGACGCCGCACCAGCACCAATAATAGTATGGATTTCATCAATAAACAGGATGGCGTTTTTATCAGCACTCAACTCTTTCAAAATGCCCTTTAGTCGTTTTTCAAAGTCGCCGCGATATTTTGTACCAGCTAACAAAGAACCCAGATCTAAGGAATATATTGTACTTTCTGATATCACATCAGGCACATCATCGTTAACAATTCTAAATGCTAAACCTTCTGCGATAGCGGTTTTACCGACACCCGCTTCGCCTACTAATAAGGGGTTATTCTTGCGACGGCGGCAAAGGATTTGAATACTGCGTTCAACTTCTGAATCTCGC
>CAZXTD010000114.1:13142-13900 GCA_964643575.1 uncultured Glaciecola sp.
CGACCAATAAGCGGATCAATTTTGCCCTCTTTTGCGGCAACATTTAGGTTGCTTGCATACTTAGAAAGCATCGATTGGTCTTCTTCGTTTTCCATTCCTTCTTCAGACAAATTATCTGAAGAAGGCTCATCATCGTCACTTTTACTGACACCGTGAGAAATAAAATTAACGACATCTAGGCGCGTTACATCGGCTTTTTTGAGAATATAAACCGCTTGCGATTCTTGTTCACTAAAGATAGCGACGAGCACATTTGCCCCTGTTACCTCACCTTTTCCAGACGATTGAACGTGGAAAACAGCGCGCTGTAAGACACGTTGAAACCCCAGCGTTGGCTGTGTTTCGCGGTCTGTCGCTTCATCTTCAGTAATTAATGGTGTGGTTTCGTTTACAAATTCGGTTAATTCAGTGCGCAATAAGTCCACTTTAGCGCCACAAGCTTTAAGCGCTTCATTCGCTGCAGGATTATCTAGCAGCATCAATAGAAGGTGTTCTACTGTCATAAATTCGTGACGTTGTTGACGCGCAAAAACAAAAGCTTCATTGAGCGTTTGTTCTAAATCTTTATTTAACATATGTTCCCCTTTATTGCGCTGGCTCCATGGTACACATCAATGGATGCTGATGTTTACGGGAGTATTGATTCACTTGCATTACTTTGGTTTCTGCAATCTCTGCAGTATATATGCCACAAACGGCTTTCCCGTGATAATGAACAGTCAACATCAACTGATTCGCTTTCTCGGTATCCATATTGA
>CAZXTD010000115.1:0-13738 GCA_964643575.1 uncultured Glaciecola sp.
CAGTTAACCATACTGTCATCGGCAAATTGCGTAACGAAAAACCTTGCCACCAGAGCTTGTCATACTGAGCCTCCATTTACGGCGGGTTCTTCCGGTTTTTGCTCGCTAAAAGCGCGGTTATCAAATGGGTCGACTTGTTTATCGCCTTGTTGATAATGCTTTCTATCAAACACACTATACAAAACAGGGATAACAATTAGCGTAAGTAAGGTCGCGATCAACAAGCCGCTCATTACGGTAATCGCTAAAGGTGCTCGCAGTTCTGCGCCTTCTCCGCTGCTAAAAGCCAGCGGGGTTAAACCTAAAATGGTGGTCATTGATGTCATAATTATTGGCCTAAAACGCGAGCGACTGGCTTCTATAATCGCTTCTAATTTTTCGCTGCCTTGTTGGCGCAGCTGGTTGATCCTATCAACTAATACAATGGCATTATTTACCACTATGCCGGTTAGCATGATCACGCCAATTAATACGATAACGCTAATATTGGTGTTACTTAAATACAAACCCAATACCGAACCAAGTACCGCCAGCGGCACTGAAAATATGATAATAAAGGGGTTAAGCAATGACTCAAACTGCGAAGCCATTACCAAATAAACCAAAAATATAGCGAGCGCGAGGGCCATCATCAACGACGAGAACGAGCTTTCCATTTCTTCATTTTGCCCAGCAACCGTGGCGTTTATGCTGGCGGGCAAATATAGCTCATCAACTAAGCTTTGTGCTTTTTGTGCCGCTTGCGCTAGGTCACCAAAGGCTAAAGATGATGTCACAATTGCCACACGGCTCTGGTTTATGCGGTTTATTTCGTTTGGACCAACGCTTTCGTTTATATCAGCCACTGAGGCCAAGGGTAAGGACTTGTCTTGGTCGGAGTTTACCGTGAGCTGGCGTATTGCTTGGGCTGAGTTGCGGGCACTTTGGTCGGCCCTGACTAGTATATCGACTTGACGGTCTTGCAGGTTATATTTGCTTGCCACTGACCCCGCCACTTTGGTCACAAGCTGATTGGCAATATCCGAGCCGCGAAGTTCTAAGCTTGCTAACCTTTCGTTATCAAATTCAATTTTTAGCTCAGGTTGGCCAGCGCGCAAACTGTTGTTTAAATCAATAAACTGATCGTCGTTAGACATTATTTGAAGCAAGCGGTCGCTATATAACTTGAGTTCTTCTAAGTCAAAACCTGAGAGTATTATTTGCAGCGGACGCTCTGTGGTAAACATTTCGCTTTGGGTGATTTCTGCATTCACATCGGCCATTTGCGCCACGCGATTTCGCACTAAGTCTTTGATGGATTCTAGGTCGTCTGGATTATGCACCGCCACCAACAGTTGCCCCCAGTTTTCACCGCCTTTGCTGGCCGAGCTCATCATTAAGCTGCCACTGCCCGCAAGTGAGTAAGAATGTTTAACTCTGTCATCATTTGCCACAGAGCTAGCAAGCTCAGCTAGCCTAGTGTCGGTAACCGCAATTGGCGTACCTTGGGCCATAGTAAGTTCAATGGTAAATTCTGATTGTTCAACTTCAGGTACTAATTCTACCGGTATTCTGGGCAGCAAACTCATGACTAAAACGGCAAATATGACGCTTGTACCAATCACTACTAAGCGTTTTTGTAAGCTCTTTTTTAAAACGCGCGCATAAGCCTCAGCGAATTTTTCAAACACTTTACTAAACGCTTTATGCGCAGGCACAAACACCAATGAAGCGAGTTTAGACAGCGCATTAACGATTAACATAAGTACTTTGCTAATCAACATAGGGAAATGGCTAAATAACAACACAAACGGGAAGGCGAGAACTTTGCCTATTAATCCAAAGGCTCTGCGTAAAGCGCTTTTAGAGGCTTGTTTATTGTCAGTTTCGTTATTGGAATCTATGGCGTTTGCGGTATTAGCTTGCAAGGTATCGGTAGGCTCAACAGTACTGGTATTGCCAAATTGGCGAGAGGCCAACATAGGAATAAGCGTTAACGCAACAACCAGCGACGCCAATAACGCAAAGGTAACTGTTAAGGCTTGATCGCTAAATAGCTGACCTGCAAAACCAGTAACAAAAGCCAAGGGAAAGAACACAGCGAGGGTAGTTAGGGTAGAGGCGGTAACTGCACCTGATACTTCTTCGGTGCCGCGAACAGCAGCCTCAATAATGCTTGCGCCTCTTTCGCGATAGCGCGCAATATTCTCGAGCACAACAATCGCGTTATCTACAAGTAAACCCACGGCTAAAGCAATGCCGCCTAACGACATAATGTTTAAACTAATATCATTAGCGAACATCAAATTGAATGTGGCAACAATCGACACCGGAATAGCCAAAGAAATAATCACGGTATTAAAGAAATTACCCAAAAACAGATACAAAATCAGCATGGCGAGAATTCCGCCGACAATGGCTGCATTTTTTACTTCATCTACCGCATTGACGATAAATTCTGACTGGTCGTAAATCACGGTAAACGACAAGCCATCGGGTAGGTTTTTTTCAAGCTCACTGAGTTTAGCATTAACCGCTGTCGCAACGCTGACGGTGTTAGCGTCACCTTCTTTGTAGATTGCGAGTTCAATCGCCTCATTATTGTTTACACGAGTGATATCAGTACGTTCTTTTTCGCCATCAATCACTTGGGCAATATCTCTGAGGTAAATCGTTCTGCCATCGGCCTGTTTTACTATCATATTGCCAAGTTGCTCGAGTGACACAAACTGATTAACCGTGCGCACTAGGTACTCTTGTTGCCCGTCGTATACTCGGCCAGCCGACATGTTGACATTCTCGCTTTGAATACGAGCAACAATGCTTTGTGCTGTAATGCCCCGCTGAGACGCTTTATTTTGGTCAAATACCACTTGAATTTCTTGTTGTAAGCCTCCGCCTAGCTGAGCGGCAGCCACGCCCGATATAGTTTCTATTTGTCGTTTTATTTCTTGTTCGGCAAATATTCTCACTTGTTTTAAAGCGCGCGGGTCGTTATTAGACGTCGATAAACCCAAGCGAATAATCGGGTCAAGTGAGGGGTTAAATCGCAAAATCATTGGTTTTTGTACATCAAGGGGGAGGGCGATAATGTCGAGCTTTTCGCGTACATTTTGAATCGCAAAATTCATTGCTGTGCCCCACTCAAACTCAATGACAACATCTGATTGTCCAGCTTTTGAAATAGAATGTACTTTGCGAATGCCTTTCACCACACCTACCGACTCTTCGATGGGTTTACTGATAAGCTGCTCAATTTCGGCAGGTGCTGCGCCTGGGTTGTCGGTTCTGACTGTGAGGGTTGGGTATGATAAATCGGGTAGTAAGGACACCGACAAACGAGAAAATCCGACCATGCCAAACAACATAACGGCAAGCGTAAACATGGCTACCGTTACAGGCCGTTTTACTACGGTGCTAACGATGCTCATCAGTTCATTCCTCTACGTTTTGAGCAGTAATAGAGGCGTTTTGCCCAATGATTTTCACTTCGGTATCTACTTTAAGGCTTTGTTGGCCTACGGTAATAATGGGTGTATCTGCGTTTAGTGGAGTAAGGATTTCAACAAAACCGTCTTGCTCATAGCCTGTTTCAACGCTAATCTTTTTGGCTTTGTTATCGTCTACAACATAGAGACTTGTTTCAGAGTCGACGACTAACACCGCTTTTAATGGCACAAGTTGCGCGTTTTCGCGCTCATCAAGCGTGAGCGATACCCGAGCAAACATCCCAGGCTTTAAACGATAATCTTTGTTTTCAACATTTAAAGTCACTTTAAATGTACCTGAGTTGGTATCGATAACGGGTGCAATAAGCGCTACAGAGGCGGGCACCGCTTGGGAAGTCGACGGAAATTCTAAATAAGCTTCTTGGCCGATATGAACATTATTAATTTCAGACTCGGGTAAAAATACGACACCTTGTAATGTATCTAGCGCAACAATTCTGAACATGACGCTACCTGGGCTTGCCGTCATATTTCCTTCTTTTACCATGCGTTCGGCGACAATGCCTGATATGGGCGCGCGCACTTTGGTATCACGCACGTTAATTTGCGCAACTTTTTGTTGGTTGCGCCGGGTTTTAACTGCAAACTCAAGTTGCTCAAAATCTTTTACTGCCACTAACTGCCTGCCGTTAACAGGTTTGCTGCGGTTAAACTCTGCAATAGCAGACTCTAAGTCGATAGTGGTGCGCTCAAGTTCTAGGAGATAATTCTCGGGGTCAATTTCGGCAAGTACATCGCCTTTATCAACCAACATGCCTTCTTCAACCAAAATCTTTTCAATCATCCCAGTGACCGAATTAGTCACATTACTTTCAGCTCTCGCTTCAAGCACCGCAGTTGTATTGTATGTGTTGCTTATGCTTCTGGTCTCAAGCATCACCACTTCTACAGGCACTCGATAAACGGGCTCTTCACTAGGTTTTTTTTCGCTTTTTTCGCCCGAACAAGCATTGAGTAAAACGGATATAACGACGAGTGAAGCGAGGCGATTAAATTTATTGAGGCGCATAGTGGTCTGTGTAATAAGGACAATGGTCGTAGTTTACCGTTAATTCCTATTTTTAGACATTTATGCAGATAATTTAATTGTAACGAGCTATGAATATTCATAGATGGCAGGCAAGTTAAACGCCCGAATTGGACATTGCCTACAGGAAAAAAGGATGGTTAAAAGGCTTCTGGTATTCAAACGAATTCATAGGATTAGCCACAAAAATTGAATATACACGTTACATATACAAAAAGTGAATTATACTGAATATACACTTTGTATATGGGGGTTGATAATGGTTCAAACGCGAGTATTTAAGAGTAATAAATCACAAGCGGTTCGGCTACCGAAAGCAGTAGAAATGCCAGAAAATATTAAAGACGTTGATGTTGTAGCCGTAGGAAATACGCGGATTATATCCCCTGCTGGTAAAGCTTGGGATGAATGGTTTGACGCAGAAGGTGTATCAGATGACTTTATGGAGTCACGGTCACAACCAGAGACGCAAGAAAGAGAATCCTTTTAATGTTGAAATACATGATTTCATTCGTCTTTTACTCTAACCCCATTAATTTTTTGTTATTGCTTTTACTTATTAAAAGTTCGGTTTTTTCGAATATATTGTAAAAAATTATCGAGTTGAAAAAATTTGGATTTAAAATTATTTTGATTCCAAGAGTAAAGCATGGATGCTGAGAATTCTTCCATCCTAATACCTCTTAACAAGCAATTATGGTGTCTGCTTTAAGGCCCGACGTTAAATGCTGTCCCTTTAAATCAAAAATAATAGTTAATTAAAAAGAGGCACGTAATGAAAAATACGTTTAAATATCTTGTTTCTTCTGCTTTGTTAGTAGGGTCGTTTAGTGCAATCGCCAGTTGTGAAAAGCTTAGTTGTGAGGGTGTTACCAATACTGTTGTGTCTGGCATAACATCTAATGAAATAGGTACTTACGTTAACTTTCCTTTTGGTACCAATTCTGCTCTAGACTGTGCTCTTTATGACGAGAATGCCGCACTGCTTGACAGCGCTCACAAAGAATTTAAATCCATTCATTCCTTACTTCTCACTGCGCTTGCATCCAATTTGCCAATAGAGATTACGTTTAAACAAAATGAAGCAAATTGCTCGATATCAAGTGTTTCGTTGAAAGTGACTCAATAGCAAAAACACGCCCCGAAAAAAGGGCATCTTCTGTTTGCTAAAACAACTTCAATTTTTTATTGGCGTTCAACGTCATAACCAAATCCATGTGGCTGTCTGTATTAGATAACAAGGAAAGACCGCTTATGAATACTATATTCACGAAAACAACTTTACTGCTGGCATCATTTTTTGTGTTTGTTATACACCAACCTGTCATGGGGCAAGGTGTTTCCGCGCTAAGTGATGAAGTATGGGTGAGTCCCAACAACGAGTACTACTACCAAGTGCCAGTTTCTTTTGTCCCTATTGGTGATGAGGCGGCTGCCAGTATAAGGATTAACGAGTTTTATCCATACAGGCGAGTAAGTGTTGTAAACGGTGAATATGCAGTTTTACCTGTGTCGAAAAGAGAATTTGATGCGCTGTCATCAAGCTTGGTCTCTTTTGGCATGAGGATGCGTGGCGATTTTGATGGGGACGGAAAAGAAGATTTAATTTTGCAGACTCAGACCGGTGATGAGCTATTTGTATCTCAAGACACCGTTCGTCCTTTTGATATTAACACTGATTTATCTGCCATTGACGATATTACGCTGGTAGATGTTAACGCTGACAATAAAAAAGACCTCTTACGAGAAAGCGATGACACTGTTCAATATGCAACCGTGGACGGCTTTACAGCAGCAGTTGGGTCTTCTGAGTATGTTGGAACCCTGAGCGGCCAAAGTAATGTGTCGCCTAACGGTAATTTTACTTATGAGTTACCGATAACCACGGGAGAATCAACCGGCGCGCTAAAACCGAATCTTGCTTTGAGCTACTCATCGAGTCCCAATAACGGCTATTTAGGTGTTGGTTGGGGGATCACTGGCCTTAGCGCTATATCGCGCTGCGAACAAAACATAGAAACAGACGGGCCAAATAACGCGACAAAGGTAAACTTTACCCGCGCCGACCGATTTTGTTTAGACGGGCAAAGACTGATCGCTAGAAATGGCCAAACTTATGGCGCGAGCGGCACTGAATATCGTACAGCACAAGATAGTTTCCATAAGATACTTTCAACAACCAGTAATTTAGACAGGGGGCCAGATACCTTTTCAATAAGTGATACAAAAGGCAATTTATTTACCTATGGTCGAGTAGGCTCTGACCAAACAGGGATTATCAAAACCCCCGATAACAAACACTTTGCTTGGGCTTTGAAAAAAGTGCAAGATAGCTCCGGAAATTACTATACCTATCACTATCAAAAAGTGAGTGGCTCGCTAGAATATTACCTCACTGAAATACGATACTCAGGTCACACATCGCATGCGCCGCGCAACAAAGTTGTTTTTAGCTATTCAAACCGCTCTGACACATCCGAGTCGTATATTGCAGGTTACAAAACGTCTGTCACAAAAAGACTGAATCAAATTACGTCATATTATGACAGCCAAATATTAAAGAAATACAAGCTTGCTTATCGCTACGACAACAATAGCTTTGGTCAAGCGAAAGTAAATTTATTGACCTCGGTTACGGCTTGCGATTCGCAAGATAGATGTATTTCCCCAACAAAATTTGCTTGGAACTCCAGAAACGTGAGCGGCATAAGCGGTACCATCGACCGCGATTTCTCACGCACAAGCCGTTACAAAGGCCACCAAATGCTCGACTTTAATGGCGATGGCCTAATGGACATTGCCTACGTGCGTAATGACAGAGGAAGCTCTACCGACCACCTCTTTATGATACGCAATGATGGAAGCAGGGGCCTGACAAAAATAAGAGATTTAAATAACCTTGCGAGCAGTTCTTTTAGGCGTACGTGGAAAGTAGTCGATTATGATAAAGACGGCGACGACGACATATTGTACAACTCTGGCGGTTGGCGCTTACTGCGATACATATCTGGAAATAACTTTTCGAACACGCGTGTAAGTGGGCTACCAACACCGTCAAACGACGCAAACAGCCGCTTTGTTGACATGGATGCAGACGGCTTACCCGATTTAATGCACATTGTTAATAATCAGCTTCGTGTGCACCAAGGCACAAAATCGGGTGTTTCTAATTCGTCAAAATCGGTAAGCCTCAATTTAAGACGCTATCTAACAAACTCAAGCGTGTCACTGCTCGACTATGACCGTGACGACAACACCTTTACATCTACAGACTTTAATGGTGACGGCAGAGCCGATTTCATCGTGCAAGTAAGGGAACGCGCTGCGAGCAATCCTCCACCTGGGCCAGGTCCAGGGCCTGGTCCGATACCTTGTGGAACAAGACGTTGCATACCCTATTTACAGGAAGATAACCCAAAACTCAGTATCAATAATTTGGATAGCGATATTGTATCTGTTCAACTAGCAGATGAAAAACCATCCCCTATTATTGCGAGCGATCCAAGTGATTTGGTGTTGAGCGATACAATTCTTGAGACAGGCGCGTATTTGCCGTCAAAAACGGGCTACAGCGACAAAGAATATGCATCTTTACTTGAAGCAATGCAAATCGACACCAAACAAGATGTTGGTGGCCTTAACCAGAGACAGTCGAGTACTCAAACATATTGGCGAGTGGTGTTGTCTGAGCAAAATGGCAGCAACTATAAATTAAGCGAATATGCGCGCCTATGGACAACGTCTAGTGTTGATAAAGTCCAACCAATTAACCTCAATGGCGATGCACTAACCGACTTAGTTTACCGCCGTGCATCTGACAAAAACTGGTTTGCCGTTATTAACAATGGCAACGGGTTTAACGCGCCAATCAGTGTTATGCGACTTGATGAAGAATACCTCGCAACGATGGATGTAAATTCAGATGGTGCAGCCGAGATATTGTACAAGTCAGGCTCTTTCCTTTATTACAAGACTTATAAAAATGGAACGTTTCATAACACCTACTATGGCCGAGAAGATGCCGCTTATGACGAATTGAACTTTGCCGACATGGACGGCGACGGTGTGCAAGACAAGTTCATCTTTAAAGGGCGCTCACGCACTCAGTTTCGTACCGACACTGGTACCAACAGAATAGTCTCTGTCACCGACGGTTTTGGCGCTATTGTCCGAGCTAATTATTCGACGCTCAATGACCCGTCAGTTTACACTCGCCGATTTGACGGAAAATCGCGCAATTGGGGCAATGGTTCTTTGGTTGCCGACATAAAAGGCGCTATTCCTGTTGTAAGTAGCCTGAGTAAAAATGGTGATTTACTACGTTATCAATATGTAGGCGTTAAAGCACAGATTGGACGAGGATTATTAGTCTACTAAAAGGTCATAATTATCTCAAGTACTGCAAATACAAGAACAACAACAACGTATCGACAAGATGGCGTGTACAGAGGTTCGCCATCTGAAGTACTTGTTGAAGCGCTGGTGAGTTCAGCGCCGCCGCCAACGCCGCCAACGCCTCCGGGTCCTATCGACCCTTGCGACGAAGACCCTTGGCTTTGTGAGCCCTGCCCTGGGTTTGGTGAGCCATGTTTTATTCCACAATCACTTAGTGCACCCTCCGCTTTTGATGACAAAGGGGGTTTAAATACCCGAGCGAGCACGGCATATAAACGCATGTCTCGAACGGTATACACTTACACTACCCGACAAAATCCTGCCTCCAAAATAGGTAATTTCACTACCGCGACTGCCGTCTATCCTAGTCTAACGGTTACTGAAACGTTTAATATAGATTCCCCAAGCAACGAGCGATTAGTGCGTAAAGAGCAAACCGTTGCGTTAAATGCTTTTGGTAAGCCTACAAGCAAAGTGGTTAAACAAACCGACGCATTCGTAGATACCGAATCAACGACTAATTACACTTACGGCACGTCAAGTTATGGTCAAAGGTTAATTCGTGAGCAGTCAACGTTTAAAAGAACAAACAAGTACAACGGAAGTCGTTTTACTGAAGGCAACGTCACGCTCACCACTAATTATGCTTATGACAGCCGAGGCCGACTGTTTAGAACAACCGCTGACAATGGTGTTGTAACCACAAACACAATTAACAGCTTTGGCTTAATCACCAAGCAAACAAGCTCTGTTGCCGGTTTACCTAACCGGTTCTCGAGCACCACGTTTGATAGGTATGGCAGACATGTTTTGTCCCAAACTAATCAGTTTGGTCATGTTACTTCAATGTCGTATACCAATAAGGGTTTTAAAAACCAAGCGACTTCGCCAAATGGTCAACGTACTATTTACGGCTACAATGGCATGGGGCGGCAAACAAACGAACGCATTGTGCCAACAGGCCAAAGCCCCAATTCTAGTTTGGTACTAACAAATAGTGCTGTTCAGTATTGGTGTAATGGTATATCGCACTGCCCCAGCACTGCTGTTTACTACGAAGAAATTACCATGGAGGGCAGCCCAACTGAAAGAATTTATGTGGACCGGCGTGGCAACACTGTGCGCGAAGCTTCTCAAGGTTTGCAGTCAAATACATGGATTAATAAGGACTTTGTATTTGACACAAAAAATAGAAAAATAAGTGAGACAGTGCCTTACCTGTCAAACGCACCCACTAACTTAAAAACACAAATTTTCTACGATTCACAAAATAGGGTAACAAAAATCGTTAAGCCAGACGGTGGCGTTTGGAATACAGAATTTGACGGTTTAACAGTAACCACTATTGCGCCAGACGGGACGCGGGCAAGTGAGACCAAAAATAGTCTAGACGAGCTTGTTTCTGCTAAAGACGCAAACAACAGTGTAGCGTGGTATTTGCACACAACAACAGGGCACTTGCGTCAAGTAAGAGACCCGGCTGGCAATACTATACGAATAGATTTCGACAAATATGGAAACAAAACGCGTATAGACGACCCTAGCGCAGGTGTTACCACTATGCGTTACAACAAATATCACGAAGTAATTGAGACATCAGATGCGAATGGGCACAAGGTTAATTACTACTATGATGCCGGAGGCAGAGTGGTTCGCGAACTTAGAACGCGAGGAAATGGCGTACGCGAACACGACACAAGAACCACCTACGACACGGGCGCATATGCTAGAGGCCTAGTAAGCAAAACTGAAGACGTGCTCAGCGGCCATTCGATTAGCTATTTTTATGACCACTTTAGCCGCACTAAAGAAGCGCGTACACGTTTTGAAGGATATACGTTTAGCGCATTCAGCGAGTACGACAATTCAGGCCGGCTTGTAAAAGAAACTGATGCCTCTGGGCGTGCAGTACGGCACATTTACAACAGTCAAAACTGGGCGCACCAAATAAGAAACCACGCAGACAACACATTACTGTGGCAAGCAAACAGTATTGATGCTTACGGCAACATAAACTCCGACCGTTTTGGCAGCACCATAAACAGGAGTATGAGTTTTGATGGTGCCACCGGGTTAATAGAAACAATACAAACTCGTAAAGGCAGTTCGTCTTATTTACAAAATCTTAGATATGACTGGGATAATAAAGGTAACTTACGTTACAGGCGCGATTTATCCCGTGGTTTACGCGAAGACTTTAGCTATGATGCACTCAACCGCGTCACTCAATCGCGGGTAAGCGGACGCGGTAATTACACCACCAATATTGCGTATAATGCCTTGGGCAACATTACGAGCAAAACTGGCGTTGGCTCGTACACCTACCATGCAAGTAAACCCCATGCGGTTAAGTCGGTAAGAGGCACAATAAACCGCGATTATCACTACGACAATGCGGGCAACATTACCCGCGACAGCGTGCGCACATTCACCAACAACACTTACAATAAACCTACCCGTATTTCAAAGTCGGGCTACGAGGTTAATTTTAAGTATGGCATAGGCGGACACCGCTATAAGCGTGAAGAGAAGAACTTTAGCCAATCGTCGCAAGCTAAAACAACATACTATGTAGGCAATGTGGAGTTTGTTCGCGTACCGGGCAGCAATGTATGGCAAGTTAAGCGTTACATTGGCGGCGACATTATGCTTGAGCACGTTGGCACGCGTTCGGGCAGTAGCGGTAATTATCGGATAAATGTTTCTGGGTCGCGCACCACACATTATTTGCTAACCGACCACTTAGGCTCTACGCATATTATTGCCAATACCAGCGGTAATAAAATACAAGAAATGAGCTTTGATGTATTTGGTGCACGTCGCAATGAGACCAATTGGCGAAGCGAACATAACCTTATTGAAAACCGCACGAGCAGTATCACTCTGCGTGGCTTTACGGGGCACGAACAGCTCGACGAGTTAGCGCTTGTGCATATGGGAGGTCGCATATATGACCCGGTAATCGGGCGATTCTTGCAAGCCGACCCGTTTATTCAGCAACCCAATAATATCCAAAGTTTTAATCGCTACAGTTACGTGATGAACAACCCGCTGAATAAGACCGACCCCAGCGGTTACATTTGGACAGCACTTGCTGTTAAAGGGCTCAAATGGCTAGCCGCAAATGCGGCCAGCGCCACCATAGCCAAAGCAGCGAGTGCCATATTAAATGCGTATTATTTATACGCTAACGTGCAAACCTTAAAAGGGCTGGTTTCGGCGCTAGATGGTGGTGGCACGTCAATTGCGAATTTTGTGGGAGGTTTTGTTAGAGGGTATGTGGTGCAAACGCTTGGAGACAAGCTAAACGACTACTCCAACGAAATGTTAGACCTCGAAGGTGACAACCGCTCCAATGCGGGGATAGTCGCAGATAGGATAGACTCGGGTATTGCGTCGGGCATTAGCCAAGCAGAGCTAAAAGCACAAGGTAATGCCCGCACAGAAACGGCCAACAAAGATACCGAAAGCAGCTGGTTAGATAACCTGCAAGACGGCTTAAGCGTAGCGGGAATGGCGCCAGGGCTTGGCATATTTGCAGACGCCGCAAACACTTTGGTATCCTTGGGACGCGGGAGATGGAAAGACGCTGCATTTAATGCCGTTGCGATGGTGCCTGGTTTAGGGCAAGCGACTCAAACTTACCGGTTTGGTAATAGGGCGTATAAGGCGGTTGATGATGCAGCTGATGTTGCAAAAAGTAGAATCAGTTGGAAAAACGGTTGGCGAACAGCTGACGGAAAGTTTGCAAGCCCTAACGGCCCAGGAACCCCAGGTGCAGCAGCAGAGCAAGCAGTTTGGGACGCCGTAAAACAGAAACCTGGCTGGAATGTAATTGAAGGCCGTGTTTC
This sequence comes from uncultured Glaciecola sp., assembly GCA_964643575.1. Classification (GTDB taxonomy): domain Bacteria; phylum Pseudomonadota; class Gammaproteobacteria; order Enterobacterales; family Alteromonadaceae; genus Glaciecola. The sequence continues at coordinate 12,762 of CAZXTD010000115.1, forward strand.
TGTTAGAAATGCGAATGGACAGCTACGTGTATATGACGGTGCTGCTATAAGTCCACGAGGTAGAGTTATCGGTTTGGAAGTTAAGTCTGGCTCAGCAACTAAAACTGCTGCGCAGAGAAGTTTTGATAGTGGTGTGAACACTTCTAACCCTGCTGTCGGAGTTGGCCAAAGTAGCGGTATTAATGTTGGTCGATCACTAGAAATTCGAGTGCCATAGTATATTGATATGAATGATATTAAAGAAGCAAAAACTAACTTGCTTAAAATGCTAGATGGGCCTGTAAATCAGGCTCTACTGGAGATTGGTTTTAAGCGGAGAAAGGGATCACTCGTATATAAGAAGAAACTTCTGGAATCTATTCAAGAAATTGAGTTTGTAACGGATTATTTCCCAAGATATGAGGATGGAGCTGAGGCTCATATTCATCCTGTTTTTGTTTGGAAAATACCCTCAGTATCTGAGGAGGCTTTGAAGCTTGTATGTGGCAATAAAATGTTGCTTGCGAATGCTCCAGATATTATTCTTAAGCAACCAATTGAAATTTGTGCTCCTAAAGAAAATCATGAACGCTGGTTTACAAAAGGCCAAGAAGATTATCCTAAGGTTGGTATAGCCATTTGCTCTTTTATCGAGAAGTGGCTAGTTGATTTACTTGAAAGCATGCAAGGTATTGATGACTTGTTGAAAGCATATGAATCTTCCAATGCTTTTTTATTAAAGCAACAGCATTGGTATGTGTTTGTTACGGCTGCATATATGCTTAGAGGTGCACCAGATAAAGCCAAATTGGTAATGGAAGAGCACTTAGGCAATCCTGGTCTTCGGAAAAGATACTCAGCTGTTTACGATAATCTTTAGCTTTCTAAGCCAGAATCATGCGGGCTAGCCGCAAATGCGGCAAGCGCCACCATAGCCAAAGCGGCGAGTGCCATATTAAATGCGTATTATTTATACGCTAACGTGCAAACCTTAAAAG
>CAZXTD010000116.1:0-11016 GCA_964643575.1 uncultured Glaciecola sp.
GTGCATGAGTCGGTAGATAATGCCCAAATCAAAACTATTTACGCGCACCCACAAGTGTTTGCCCAATGCAGTCACTTCTTAGCTGAGTTTGGTAATGTTGAAGTTAAAACGTGTGACAGTACATCAGACGCCATGTTAAAAGTAGCGGAACAAGCCTCGCCAAACGCGGCGGCCATTGGCAGTGCAGAAAGCGGTGGTTTTTATTCGTTAAAATCAGTTAAAAGTAACCTTGCAAACCAAAAAGAAAACCACAGCCGCTTTATTGTAGTTGCTAGCCAATCGATAAAAGTACCGCTGCAAGTACCTGCAAAAACCACGGTTATTATGTCGACAGTACAGTCGCCAGGCGCACTATGCGATGCGCTTTTAGTCCTTAAAGAAAACGACGTTAACATGACTAAACTAGAGTCCAGACCGATAAATGGCAACCCTTGGGAAGAAATGTTTTACATCGACATGCTCGGAAACATTGAAGATGGTCCTATGCAAAATGCCTTTGATAAACTACGTGGCATGACCCGCTACTTTAAGGTGCTCGGGTGCTACCCAGTTGAAGAGATTGCACCAACACGTATTGCGGCAACGAAGGCCTTAGGATAATTCATTCGACCTAATGATCGCCGCTTAACTCAATAAAAAAGCCCGCTTCATTTTTTAAACGAAGCGGGCTTTTTGTTATTTGAATGTCACTTAACTTTACGAAGTAAATGCCCGTCATCCGCTTTTAATAACATCTGTTTACTGTCGACTAAGCATTGCTGCGCATAGTCGCCAAACCACTGTTCTACCTCTTTAAACTTATCAACAAAACCGTCTTTGTCATTATTTTTAAGCAGGGTAATAGCTTCGCCAAAACGCTTATGAAAACGCTCGAGTAAAGCAATATTGTCGGCATTATTAAAGATGATATCGGCATACAGCGTAGGAGACTGGGCAAATAAGCGTCCTACCATGGCAAGCTCCAAGCGATATATGGGGGAGCTAAAAGCAATAAGTTCGCTCAAATCAGGGTCTTCTTGCTGAAGGTGTTGACCGTAAACAAAGGTCGAAAAATGGCGCATCACCTGAATAAAGGCCATGGCCTTGTCGTGCACTTGGGCCTGTGTTTCGTGAATTTTTGCGCCCCACACGCGCATTTGTTCAATTAACCATGCATACGCATTTTGATCACGACCATGACAAACTACCACAACTTGCTTAATCATACCTGGTGAGTCGGGGCCAAACATGGGGTGTAAGCCAACTACGGGCCCATTATGCACTTTTAACATAGCATCAAGCGGTTGTTGTTTCACACTGGTAACGTCGGCCAAAATACAATGTTTAGGCAGTACTGGTAGTTTTTCTATGATGCCGACCGTTTGATTAATTGGCACTGCCATAATCACAAGGTCTGCGTCTGTTAACAGCGCGTCTCGCTGCTCCGATTGTTCTTTATCAATAACCGCTACTGAATAATCGGAGTTTGTAAATAAACTCACAAAGACTTTTCCTAAGGCTCCTTCTCCTCCTACCACAACCACCTTATTTATTGCGGCGTTTGTTTTTGCGTAATTTGCGTGTTGCGAATAATAAGAATCGCGTATCATTCGTCTTAATAAGTCTTCAACCAAGTCGCCTGATATACCTAGCTCATTAGCGAGTTTTCGGCGCTCAAGCAGCATACTGGCTTCTCGCTCGGGCACATAAATAGGCATGCTATTTTGACGTTTAAGCGTGCCTATTTTTTCGGTAACTTTTTTGCGCTCGGCGAGCAAGTTAACAAGCTGAGTATCAAGCGCATCGATTTCTTGTCGATACGCCTGCAAGTTTTCATTCAACTCAGTCTCAGCTTGCGCTGGTTTAGAAGGTTTATTCACTACTGTCCTTGCACTAAAGCGGCTAAATGATTAGCTAGTCATCTTTTGCTGGCGCATAGGCAGCACTGTTATTAACTTGTCACGAGTTCCGTGGATAAGAGAGCTAGTCTCTTCCCAATTTATGCAGCCATCGGTAATTGATACACCATACTCAAGCTCGTCTACAGTTTTGCCTTTAGAGCTTTGATTGCCAGCATTCAAGTGACTCTCAAGCATAATGCCGATAATTGACTGATTACCCTCAAGAATTTGATTAACCACGTTTTGTGCTACCAATGGCTGTCGGCGGTAGTCTTTAGCAGAGTTTGCATGGCTGCAATCAACAACTAAAGAAGATGAGACGCCATGGCTGGCCAAAGATTCTTCGCAGTCTGCAACGCACACAGAATCATAGTTAGGCTGCTTGCCACCGCGTAATATTATATGGCCGTCTGGGTTACCTTCGGTCTTAATAACGCTTACTTGGCCTTCGCGATTGATGCCCATAAAACGATGCCCAGATGCTGCCGACTGCAAAGCGTTAATAGCAATATCTAAGCTACCGTCAGTCCCGTTTTTAAAACCAACTGGCATCGACAAACCACTTGCCATTTCGCGGTGCGTTTGTGACTCAGAGGTACGAGCGCCAATAGCCGCCCAACTGAAAAACTCGCCCAGGTACTGCGGACTAATTGGGTCAAGCGCTTCGGTTGCAACCGGAATTTCAAGCTCGGCTAAGTAATTTAGTAATTCGCGCGCTTTACGCAAGCCCGTTTCGATATCAAAAGAATCGTCAATATGCGGGTCATTGATTAAGCCTTTCCAACCGGTGGTTGTGCGCGGCTTTTCAAAATAAACACGCATAACAATAAATAAGGTGTCTTTGGTCAGCTCGTGTAGTTCTTTCAAGCGTTTCGCGTATTCTTTGGCTGCTTCTACATCGTGTATTGAACAAGGCCCGCACACCACTAATAAACGGTGGTCGTTACGCTGGATAATATCTGAAACAACTTTACGTGCTTGTTGCACATACTCTAGCGCTTTGTCACTTACGGGCATCTCTTGTGCGAGTTGCTGAGGTGTAATGAGCACTTTTTCAGCGCTTACATGAAGGTTGTTGACTCTATCTTTTTGCATGTTGTGTATACTTTTTATAATTTATTAAAGACGGCGAAAAGCAAATTCTGCTTACTTTTCGTAGATTAGAGAAACCTTTTATTATTATGCTTATGCCTGCTACAAAATCGAACCTGTAGTAGTTTTCTGTCTTGATTGTATTTTCTCTCGCGCATGCTTTTGCAGCATTTTAGGCTTATTACATTGCTTGTTAGATTTATTAATACAACACGGTTAGCGTTGATCTCAAAACCCTTCATACACAAACAAAACTGCGCCCTAGATTTGTAACAAACTTGACTAGCTTGAGCAAGAGAAAACCCGACTTTTATGCTATATCTTAGACTATTCGCTCGTATTCGCGGTTTTTAAACCTTTACTTAGCAATTTTTGAGCAATATTGGGCAATTAGACTTTTTATTGTTGCAATAAAAAACCGCCAGTCTTCATTCCAAGCTGGCGGTTTTTGATTCATTTTTACTCTTTTAGCCTGCAGGGTAAATATAGCTTGCTTGAAGCCCTAACGGTATGCCTAAAGTCCAGTAAAGTAACAAGAAAGCGGTCCAAGCAATAAGGATACAAATACTATACGGGAGCATCATCGATAGTAAGGTGCCTATTCCGGTTCCTTTAGCGTAGCGCTGACAATAAAGCACAACAAGTGGGAAGTAAGGCATCAAGGGCGTAATAATATTACTTGAGGAATCACCTATTCTATAAGCAATTTGAGTAAGGTCGGGTGAAATACCTAGCTGCATCAACATTGGCACAAATATAGGCCCTAACAATGCCCATTTTGCAGAAGAAGACCCCACAAATAAGTTAACAAATGCCGTTAAAATAATAATACCTACAATCGTTACCATCGACGGCAAAGCCAAGGCTTGCAATACTTGCGCACCCTCAATAGCAAGCAAAGCCCCTAGGTTAGATTTTCCAAAAGCATCAATAAACAGAGCACAAAAGAATGCCATTACAATGTAATAACTCATACCTTGCATGGCTTTGGTCATGCTATCAATCATATCTTTCGTGTTTTTATACACACCCGACATATAGCCATAAACCACACCCGGCAATAAGAAGAGCAAGAAAATAATAGGAACAATTGATTGCATGACTGGTGCTGAGAATGAAGTTAGAGCGCCCTCAGCATCTCGCATAGGTGACTCTTCGGGCACGAGTACGGCGACTAATACAACAATGCCAACTAGCATCGACAAACTCGCCCAACGCAAGGCTTTTGTTTGTACCGGATCTAATTCTTCAAATTTTGGAATTTCGTTAGGATCGCCATCTACTTCAACACTTTTTAAGCGAGGCTCAACAACTTTATCAGTTAAGTACCAAGCGATGCTCACAATCAATAACGTTGATGCTGAGTTAAAAAACCAGTTGTTTAAAGGGTTAACTTGAATTGCTGGGTCAATAATACGTGCCGCTTCTTGCGTAAAGCTTTGGAGTAGAGGGTCAATTGCTGATGGAATAAAGTTAGCGCAAAAGCCTCCACTTACACCGGCAAAGGCTGCCGCGATACCCGCCAAAGGATGCCTACCCATCGCGTAAAAAATAACACCCGCAAGCGGTATAACTAGCACGTAACCGGCGTCGGTCGCCGTATGACTCACAATAGCGATTAACACAACCATGGGGGTCAACAAAGTGCGCGGTGTCCAGTCGAGCATGCGTTTTAGGCCAGCGCTAATAAAACCCGAGTGTTCGGCAACGCCTACACCAAGCATGGCAACTAAAACCACACCAAGTGGCGCAAAGCCAGTAAAAATGGTTACCATTCGAGATAAGAAGTCAGCGAGGGCTTCGCCCGTGACAAGGTTTTGCACTTCAATTGCTACGCCCGTGCGCGGGTCAATTGCATCCCATGTAAACTGTGACATGATGGCAGACAAGGCCCACACAACAATTAAACAGAAGAAAAAGATAATAGCAGGGTCGGGTAATTTGTTTCCTACCACTTCGACTTTGTCGAGCGCACGCGTGGCCCAACTGGATTTAACTTGCTGCATAAAACTGCTCCATTTTTATTATTATATGCTTTAGTTTTTATATTTTTATTAAGTGCTATCGCATGCTTTATTGGCAAGTGCAACAACACTTAGCGTGCATTGATTATGCGAGAACCTGCTTAATTTGCAAGTATTGATGTCGAAATTAAGAGCGTTCAAACAAATGGGAGGGATAAAAGCGACTATAACGCTTTAAAAAGAGCGAATAACTCATCACCTATTTTAATGCTTAAATCTTCAAAAGAGCGTATAGAAATCGCGGCATGTAATTTTTGTGAAGCCACCATTAGGCTTACTAAAACCACACTATTATAATGCTTAATTTCTACCACCTCGCCACACAAACTGTTTAACATGCTAGTACCTTGCACCAAACGAGTAGATAGGCTTACTTTATCGGCGTCGAGCGTTAGCTTATATTCTTGGTCGATTGCTAAAGGTGTATTTGCCCTAACCAAAACAAGTCTTGATTGATTATCAGAGAGTAAAGCACACTCCGCCAACCTTGCGTGTTCATCATTGCTTATTACTTTTACCTTGAGCAATGAAAATACATCGCCAGTATAAACCTCTTTTTGCTCGGCAAATTTTTCTGTAGCGTTATCATTTACGGTTGAATTTAACTGCAGGGTTTCAATCATTTGGGATGCAGGTCCACTTTGTATGATTTTACCCTCAACGAGTTTTGAAATATGCGTGCACGACAGTGCAAGCTCACGTAAAGAATGACTCACAATCACAAATGACAAGCCATACTGTTGATGCAAACTCACGACTAATGATGAAAAATACTGGCGCGTAGGCCAATCGAGCGCAGAAAAAGCCTCGTCGAGTAGTATGCAAGGCTTACCCGACAACAGTGCTCTTGCAAACTTTACGCGCTGGGTTTCGCCACTTGAGAGTGCCCTTGGAGTTTGTTTAAGTAGGTCTTGAATGCCACATAAGTCAACGGCTTGTTGGTAGTTTATTTGGGCCGATGCACTAAACCCGCCATGTTTTTGCACTAAGCGCAAATTTTCGTAAACGCTTAAATGATCGAACAACATACTATCGCTCCCCAAATATACACAGGGGTTATGGCTTGCCGGCAGATTGTTGTAGTGGCTAACTTCCGCATTATTTGGCGAAGAGGCTTGATGAATACTAAACGCGTATTGTGCATTTTTATATAAGCCGGCAAGGGCTTTTAAAAGCGTAGACTTGCCGGTGCCAGAGTTTCCAAAAAGCCCCCAAATGCCCTCCCCTAAGATAATTGGTTCATCTATTTCGATATTTATAGGGTCGCGCTTTTCTCTGAGTAATTCTAATGAAATACGTATATTGCGAGGCTTTGCCGCCGCGTCACTCACTTGCGAATTTTTCGATTCACTGGCGTGCACTTTGTCAATCTCTCGTTCACTCATAATTTACGCCCCTATTCCCAGCGGCCGCGTTTGACGATTAAACTTATAGAGCAAGCTCAAGCTTAATAAGCTCGCCACCAGCAAAATAAGGGCAAGTTGATGAGCTTGCGCATATTGTAAAGACTCCACCTGATTGAATAAGGCAATAGAAACGACTTGCGTTTCGCCAGGAATATTTCCGCCAATCATCAGCACCAAGCCAAATTCACCAAGGGTGTGAGCAAAACCGAGAGTAACGGCAGTAATTAAGCTATTTTTCGCCATTGGCAATATGACATACATAAAACGCTTAAAAGGGCTTATGCCCAAAGTGCTTGCGCTCAATAGTGCGCTGTTGGCAAGCTGCGTAAAAGCAACGAGTAAAGGTTGTATGACAAAAGGCAGCGAGTAAATAATAGACCCCACTAATATTCCGGCAAAGCTAAACACAAATTGGTCGCCAGCCATGCTTATCCATAAACCACCCATAAACGTATTTGGCGAAAATGCCGACAATAAATAAAAACCTAGCACGGTAGGCGGAAGCACCAAGGGCAAAGCAACAAGCGCTTCTATAAACGGTTTCAGAAAGCCTTGATATCGAGCTAACCACCACGCAAATGGTAAGCCTATTATCAGCAGAATAATCACTGTTAACGCGGCTAGCTTTAATGTTAATCCGATAGCCTGCCAATTGCTTAAGAACGAATTAGTACTACTGTTTGTGTTTATAGCGAAATCACTATCTTTAATTGGGTTTGATTGCTCGGCCGAGCCAGAATTAAGGTCTGTGTAATTGGCCTCGCCCTTAGAGATATAACCGAGCGTCGATAAATCTTTTTGCACGCTGTCACTTAACAAAAACTCAATAAAGGCATTTGCTCGCTCTTTTTGTTTGCTACTAATGAGCACAACAGCGTGTTGCTCGGTCATTTTGTCGATGCTTTGCGGATTATTTACGCCACTTACCACACCTGATTTTTGAGAAAAATCTAAGACTAAATAACGTTTGTACTTTTCATCATTAAACTGCCTCGACGCTTGTATCAATAGTGACTCAGCCACAATGCCTAAACTTGCATTACCCGAATCAATCGATTGAAAAGCCTGCGTTACGTTGCTAGCTAGCACTAAATTATTCAATATGTCGGTGTTTGTAGCAAATTTAGCAATATATGCCTGCGCTGCCTTACCATATGGCGCTAAATCGGGATGTGCAATGGCAAACTTACCCTCATGTTGCGTCAATAAACGTTGTATTTTTGCGCTTGTTGCCATCCTATTCATCATAATTTCTGTTGGAACAGGCCACAGTGCTATACGCCCTGTAGCATAAGCAAGACTCGCGTCGGCAAACTTTTTGCTCACTAAGTCAGTTGGGCGTAAACGGTCGGCTGATAAAAAGATATCAAAAGGCGCACCATTTATTATTTGCGCATATAAAGTGCCAGTGGAGCCTGTTACCAGTTTGAGGTTTTGTGATGACCAATAAGGAGACTTCGCAACAACTTGTTCTAATGGCAATCTAAAATTACTTGCCACGGCTATTATTAGCTCTTCATCTGATTGATTTGAGCTATCTGATATTTGAGCTTTAGCAGAAAAAAACAAACCGAAGACGCACAACAGCAGACAGGAGACTGCTTGCAAATTATGTTTTATGCTTCTGTTAAGCAATTAAGCGCACCCGTGTTACTTCCTCTATACTAGCAATCGCTTGAATCACCTGTTCGCTTTCGTCACTGCCTATGTTACCAAGGTTTTCAACGTCGATGATGTTGTAGGCAAGATCGCCGCGGCTCTTGTTAACCATGTCGAGTACGTTTACTTCGTGCTCTGCAAATATAGAAAGCACCTTACCTAACACCTTAGGTACGTTGTGGTTGGCAAAAATAATGCGTGGGCCCTCGCATCTTGCCATGCTCACTTGCGGAAAGTTGACCGAATTAGCGATATTGCCATTTTCTAAAAAGTCGATGATTTGTTCTGCGGCCATCATTGCGCAGTTTTCTTCTGCTTCTGCAGTAGAGGCGCCAATATGCGGCATGGCAATCACGTCGCTACGACCGTAAAAAACGGGCTCAGGGAAGTCACACACGTAGGTTTTCAAAGTGCCTTTATCAAGTGCATTTGCAACTGCCTGTGGGTCAACAATTGATTCGCGTGCAAAGTTCACCAATACCATATTAGGTTTCGCATGGTTTAGTGCTTCTTGATTAATCATATGAAAAGTTGGTTCTATTGCAGGTACGTGCAAACTCACGTAATCACAGCGAGCTAGCAAAGCCTGCATGTTTTCAGCTTTTTGTACCTCACTTGATAAACGCCACGCGGCTTCAATTGATAATGCGGGATCAAAACCAACCACCTTCATACCCAACGCTAAAGCCATGTCGGCAACCAAGGACCCAATTGCACCTAAGCCAATAATGCCCAGCGTTTTACCTTTAAGTTCGCTGCCAGCAAACTGCTTTTTATCAGCTTCAAGGGTTTTGTGTAGCTGAGCAGGATCTTTTATATCCTGAAGCGTCGACACATGTTCAATACCTGTTTTTATTCCTCTGGAGCCTAGCAACAAACCCGCTAACACTAGCTCTTTAACAGCATTCGCATTTGCGCCTGGAGTATTAAATACAACTATTCCACGCTTGCTGTAGTCATCTACAGGCACGTTATTCACACCTGCCCCTGCTCTTGCTACAGCAAGCACTGAGTCGGCTATTGTTTCGTTATGAAGTTTATGACTGCGTAATAATATAGCCGCAGGCTCTGCCGCTTCAGAGCTCACTTCGTACTTGTCTCGGCTAAATCTATCGAGCCCTTTGGACGATATCTGGTTATACGTTTTTATTTTGTGCATTGCTTATTCTTCTTGTTTTGCAAATCGCTTAAGTTTTTTATACGATTTTTGAGTGTATGTATTTTTTATTAATTATAGGTTAATACGGGCTTAGTCTTTTACCGACATATAAGCCCACTCTAGCCAAGGCATTAAAGCTTGCAGATTACTGTTTTCGACAGTCGCACCACACCATATCCTGAGGCCTGCTGGCGCATCTCGGTAGGCGCCTATATCAAAAGCAACCTCATGTTGAGCCAATAGCTTCACCATTTGTTTTACTTGTTGGTCGGTCAAAGATAAGGTTAAACAAACACTGGTGTTAGACCGATTCAACGCATCTTTCGCCAAAAATGCAATCCAATCATGTTTAGCTACAAAATCTTCAACCGTCGCGAGGTTTTTATTCGCAAGCGCAATCGTACCTTTTAAGCCGCCTACAGATTTCACCCAATCTAAGGCATCTAAGTAATCCACTACACAAAGCATCGAAGGTGTATTAATCGTTGCGCCTTCAAAAAGACTATCAATTAGCTTGCCCGCTTTTGTCATCCGAAAGATTTTAGGGAGCGGCCTATCTGGTGTGAATGATTCAAGGCGAGCTATCGCTTTGGGACTAAGTATTAGCATGCCATGACCGCCCTCACCGCCCAGCACTTTTTGCCAACTGTAGGTAATAACGTCGAGCTTTTCCCAATCCATGTCTTGCGCGAAAATAGCTGATGTAGCATCGCAAAAGGTTAAACCCTCGCGCTCAGCACTTATCCAATTGCTATTGGGCACTTTAACGCCTGAGGTTGTGCCATTAAACGTAAACACCACATCATGATCAAAATTAACTTCGTTTAAGTCGGGCAATTCACCATAATCAGCGTTTAATGTGCGAGCATTGTCTAGTTTTAGTTGTTTAATGATGTCAGTCGCCCAGCCTTGCCCAAATGACTCCCAATACAAAATATCCACTGGGCGTTCACCTAGCATCGACCACATGGCCATTTCGATTGCACCGGTATCCGAACCTGGCACTACCGCTACTTTATAACCTTCAGGTAAACCCAAAATATCAGCCGTATCAACACACGCTTGTTTGAGTGCTTTTTTGCCTACATCTGCACGGTGAGACCGCCCTAATACAGATAAGTCGAGTTTTGATACATCATACCCAGGGCGTTTTGCACATGGCCCTGACGAAAAGTTAGGGTTAGCGGGTTTGGCACTTGGCATAGTTGGTGTAAGCGGCGTGTTAGATTTAGCTTGCATATATGTGTTCTTTTTATTGTGTGTATATAAATTAAAATACAAAAATCGGAAATTGCATTATGACAGCATACAGTTGTAATACTCAATCCACTAATAGCAAACTTGTATGACTTATAGCCAGAAAAGTGTATTGCCTGCAAGAGCGTAAAACGACAAGCCAAAATTAAAACTGTACATTTGACGTACTAAATGTGTACATTAAGTCAACCACCAAGAGGACAAAAAAATGGCACGCAACGTTGACCTAGATAAGCTTCACCCTGTAGTGCGCGAAAAAGTACAAGCACTTATTACGCAGCTCGACACAGAGAATATTCCTCTACGCTTGTTTGAAGGTTATCGCTTCCCTAAGCGACAACATCAACTCTACAGTAAAGGCCGAACGACCCCAGGAAAACGTGTAACAAAAGCAGACGCATGGTCTTCGTATCATCAGTACGGTATGGCGTGCGACTTTGTGTTGTATATTGATGGAAAATGGTCGTGGCAAACCCGCGGCAAATATGCAAAATATTGGAAACGCTATCAAGAAATTGGGATTGAGGTCGGTTTAAAGC
>CAZXTD010000116.1:11026-13704 GCA_964643575.1 uncultured Glaciecola sp.
ACTTAAACTTAGCGAGCTTGCGCAACGGCGACTACCCTGACGGTGGCGACGAAAGTTGGTCTGAAAACCTCCGAAGCGAAATCGAAAATTGGACAAAAACACCAACACCTCCTCCTCCGCCATTAATTTTTGAACGGCCACCATTAGATGACGATGACATAGACCAACAAGTGCAAGAAGAAGAACCCATTATAAAAGCTGGCACGGCTAGTAATAAATACAGAGTCACCGCACGAAGCGGATTAAGAATGCGCGCTGGTCCAAGCACTGGTTTTGATATTATCTCGTCGCTAGCGCCACTGCAAATAGTCAGCGTTATTGGTGAATCGGGCGACTGGCTGCAAGTTGATTTAGAAAGTGATGGCTTAGCAGATGGATATTGCCATTCAGGTTTTCTTAAGCAAATTACCTAACGCAGACAACATTTATATTCGCTTACACTTATACGCATGAGACTTATTCAAATATCCAGTATAGTAAAGCCAAAATAATAGTAGATTAGGAAGAGTAATATGAATACTTCGCTTAAATGGTTGTTAATGCTATGTGTAGTAGTTGCCGCGCTTGTTTGTTACAGCATGGGCGTACAAAGTGGTGTATTTTTATTTATCGCATTAGGTTTTTGCCTCGAAGGCGCCGCATGGCTACTGTTATTTCGTAAAAAACGGACGAGTAGATAGCAGCCTTGAATAACGATAATAATAAAAACAATCAAGATATCGATGGAAAAAATGACGCTGCTCAGCGTGATGACAATGATGACGCCACCTTTGAGTCAGTTGAACAAGACGCTCAAACTGCAGAGGCCTCTACCTTAAACAACGCGCAAAATAATCAAAACCATGCCATTAGCACTAATGTAATTAGCAAAACAAAACAAAAAATCAATACAGTCCGAAACAAATTTAAAGCATGGCACCTTCGCTTTAGAGAACGTTTGTCTCTATTGCACCCCAATCAAGTTATTTACCTTATTGCTCTGGCCATTTACTTATTGTCTGATGGTAATTTGGACGAAGAAAATTTCGATTTATGGCTAGTAGGCCTGCTTGCCTTTTTTGGTATGGCGCGCGAGCTTTGGTCTATTTTTATCAAGGTATGGGAGTCTACCTTAGGCCGTCTAATACTCATCGTTTTGTACGCGGCATTGGCAAATTATACGCTGGCAATGGCTTCGCAAAAGGTCAACGAGGTTATCGGGGCAGATCCCACCTATTTGTATCATACGCAAGGCTTAGTGACTTTCTTGCTTCTTCCACTCTGGGTTTTGTCAGTAAGTGTTGCGGCTATGGCGCTGACTTTTGGCTTTTTGCAAGTATTTAGACTTTTTGGAGGTGTTTTAGTCTTCTTGCGTTTAAGACGCAAACGCAAGAACACGAAAGAAGTATTTCCTAAAACGTTCATCATTATTCGCTTGATATTAGTAGTGCCAGTGGTGTTGACACTCAGCTATTCATTGAGTTGGTATGGCGAACAGCTTAACCTTGAGGCTACGCCGGGAGTTCATATTTATAAGACGGCTGACAATGAGACACAAACCGCAATCAAAGATTTAAGTTTGACAATTATAGATGAGCGTTTATCAGAAACCGACGTTGACGAACAAGAACGTGAAGAGTTGCTTAGCGCAAGAGCCGAGATTATCGCTGCCACAAATAACCAAGAAAAGAACACTGAATCTGCAACAAATGACAGCCAAAGCCCTGAGCTTGAAAAAACAGAAGCCGATGCACCTACCCAAGCAAAGTTCTTAGAAAAGCTTATCGCTGCCTTTGTCTATAATTACGAAGCGTTTCAATATTCACATTGTGCAAAAGCAGACAACGAAAGAGTTGTATATATTAGCGAAGAACACATTCTAGCGGTCAGTAAAGATGAGTCTGCTTCAATAGGCTATATATTTAGCACAAGAGACTGTATTTCAAAATCAAATGGCCAAAATACACAGTAAAAACGAGAGATTTACTCGGTAAATTATTTAAGCGTTATATTCGCGGGTACATCTTCTCGCACCACCATTCCTGCCGCAATAATCGCCCCCTCTCCTATCGTGACACCGCCTAAAACAGTTACATTGGCACCCAGCCAAGCGCCATTGCCAATATTGATAGCTTTAGAAACACTCATGCCTTTTTCGCGTAGTGCTCTTTCGTGTGGATGGCTGCTTGCAGCAATCACGCAGTTTGGGCCAATGAGTACATGCTCGCCTAGCGTTACTTTCGCGCCATCAAGTATGGTTACATTGTGGTTAATAAATACTTGATGCTGAGCATAAATGTTAACGCCGTAATCGCAGTAAAACGAGGGTTCAACCCATACGCCTTTTGCATTCGGGAGTAATTGCTTGAGCAAGCTGCGTCTTTTCTTGTTGTCGCTTGGCGCGCAGTGATTATAGTCAAAGCAAAGCTGTTTAGTTTGCTGACGAACACTAACAAGGTGCTTATCGGTAGCGAAGTAATTTTCGCCTGCAAGCATCTTTTGGCTCTGCTGTGACAATAATAATAAATCTTCTTGAGTACGTGAGTAGCTCGACATGGCATTGCTTCCTTAAAGCAAAAACCCGCCAAATGGCGGGTTTTTTCTGTAGCGTTCTAACATTTGTTAACGGTAACGTAAAATTAGAATTAATTAAGTTTTTCTTTGATACGTGCAGATTTACCTGAACGCTCACGTAGATA
>CAZXTD010000117.1:0-13624 GCA_964643575.1 uncultured Glaciecola sp.
TCTATGAATTTTTAACCGTATCGACCTATCCATTAGTTACCCACTCAGGCACCCGAGAAGCTAAAAAAGGCGGGCGTAAATATATTCTAATATTGATGGGTTCATCCATCTTGTTCTTCTTGCCCGCCATGATCACCGTGTATTTTACTGCAGGTAGCTTAGAATTTGTTCAAGGCGGCATACTGCGCGGCGCATTAGCACCAGAATGGGTATTGCCTCTACTCCTACTATTTATACTCGGTATAGGCAAAGCCGGTGTGATGCCGCTGCATCGTTGGTTACCCTCGGCAATGGTGGCACCCACGCCGGTCAGTGCCTTACTGCATGCTGTAGCGGTGGTAAAAGCCGGTGTTTTCTCGGTGGTTAAAGTGGTTGTATTCATTTTTGGTACCGACTTTATCAATGAGTCGGGCGCAAATATCTTACTTATATGGATGCCAATAATAACGATAGTGCTCGCCTCTTTTATTGCGCTAAACAAAGATAACTTAAAAGAGCGACTCGCCTATTCTACGGTGAGTCAACTTAGTTATATTGTTCTAGGCGTGCTTCTTGCGACGTCAGATGCTGTAAAAGGCGCCAGTATGCATATTGCTATGCATGCCTTTGGCAAAATAGCGCTATTTTTTGCAGCAGGGGCGATATTAGTCACCATGCACAAAAAAACGGTGAGTGAGCTCGACGGCATGGGGCGCGCAATGCCACTTACCTTTGCCGTATTCACGATTGGTTGTTTAAGTATTTTGGGCATTCCGTTTTTTGGAGGCTTTTGGAGTAAGTGGTATTTATTGTCGGGGGCATCGCAAGTATTTGCAGGCAGTAGCTTACTGTTTTGGAGTGTGTCTATTGCGTTGGTGATTAGTTCGTTATTAAACACTTATTACTTACTCAGTATTCCGATGCGCGCTTATTTTGTGCACAACCCAGCGTACGGACAATATAAAGAAGCTCCGCTGGCTTGTTTAATCGGTATGGCCATACCTACCATCATGACCATTTATCTGTTTTTCGACCCGTCAGTGTTTTATGAACTGTCGTTAAGCCTAATAAACTAGGCAATCGCGGTGTAATTTAGCGAGCACTTTAGTTACATATAAAAAGCAGGCGTACACACGCTAATTAAAGCAAAGGTAAGAGTAAACATAATGCAAGCAGACGATAAATCACAAGACCTTTCATTTTTTGACAAACCCAAAAATGTCAGCATTATTTTGTATGTCTTTTACGCGGTATGTGTCGTACTTGTTGCCCTCGATTTTGTCGTACATCGTCACATTTATCTTGATTTTGAGAAGATTCCGACGTTTTATGCGATTTATGGTTTTGTTGCTTGCGTAGTGCTAGTGGTATTAGCAAAGCTCATGCGTTTGGTGTTAATGCGAAAAGAAACATATTACGACCAACGCCTTGATGAGCCTCACATGCAAGAACCACAACCTGATCACCACAATGCAACCACCCCTAGTAACGAGCCCAACGCTACGCAAGGAGGCGACTCATGAGTTACGCCATTCCTGCGTTTTTACCTTTTTTTATAGCAGCGTTGTTTGCTTGGCTTGCTCCCATAAAATGGCGCTATGCGTTGGTTTTGGTTCCTTTAATCAGCGGAGTTTGGTTGTTTTTAGGCGAGCCAAGCGCCATCTCGGTTAATTTACATATATTCGAACTCAACTTGGTAAAAGTCGACAAATTAAGTTTAATGTTTGGCTATCTGTTTCATATTGCCTGCTTTATTTGTCTTATTTACGCCATGCATGTAAAAGACAAAGTACAGCTTGTTGCAGGGCTAGCTTATGCTGGCAGTGCTATTGGCGCTGTGTTTGCCGGCGACTTCTTAACCCTATTTATTTTTTGGGAACTACTTGCCCTAACATCCGCCTTTTTAGTGTTTGCAAGACGCACAAATGCCTCACAAAAAGCGGGGGTACGCTATTTAATTATTCAAATCTTATCCGGTGTAGCATTGCTAATAGCCGCCATACTTCACTATCAAGATACGGGTAGCCTCGCGATTGATTATGTAGGCCTTGGTAGCACTGCTTCGTACATATTCTTATTTGCATTTGGCATTAAAGCCGCCTTCCCTTTTTTACACACTTGGCTTACCGATGCCTACCCCGAGGCTACGCCTGTAGGCACTGTGTTTTTGTCGGCATTTACCACAAAAGTCGCCATATATATGCTTGCACGCACCTTTCCTGGCGAAGAAACCTTAGTCTACATTGGTGCAGCAATGACGTGTTTCCCAATTTTTTATGCTGTCATCGAAAACGATTTACGCAAAGTATTGGCATACAGCCTGATCAACCAATTAGGTTTTATGGTGTGTGGTATTGGTATCGGCACTGCCCTTGCGTTAAATGGAGCAGTCGCTCATGCTTTTAACGACGTTATCTTTAAAGGCTTGTTGTTTATGACAATGGGCGCTGTACTGCATCGTGTGGGACACATAAATGGCTCTAACCTCGGCGGGTTACATAAAACTATGCCAAAAACCACACTCTTTTGTATAGTAGGTGCGGCTTCTATTTCTGCCTTTCCGCTATTTAGTGGCTTTGTTAGTAAGAGTATGGTGATGGCAGCCATGATTGAAGCTGGTCACGAATACTTGTGGCTGATGCTTTTATTCGCATCAGCGGGTGTGTTCCACCATGCGGGCATTAAAATACCATTTTTTGCTTTCTTTGCACACGACTCAGGTTTACGTCCTAAAGAAGCGCCCACCAATATGCTGATTGCAATGGGTATTGCCTCTACGCTGTGCATAGTGATTGGCAGCTATCCTGCACTCATGTATCAATTATTGCCTTGGGAAAACACCTATGTACCGTATGATGTCACCCACGTACTCACTCAATTGCAGCTTCTGTTTTTCTCTGCACTCGCGTTTGTTTGGTTAAATAAGCAAGGCTTGTATCCACCCGAGTTACGTTCGGTCAATTTAGATATGGAATATATTTTTCGTAGGCTGTTGCCCAATATTGGTAATGCGGCATATAAGGCATCAAACGCGGTGATTGATGGCGTGGTTAATTCTTCAAAGGTCTTTATTTCGCACTTGCCAATTATGAAACGAGAAACCGATGCCAATGCGGCGACGCTGACAATGCGAATGGCAGTTGGTTTTGTGCTGCTAGCCATTCTAGCGTTGGCCATTGAATTACTCTAAGGCAAAAACAGTTTGGCTTTGTAGGAAGTCAAACTGGCTTTTGCAAAGTATTCCAAGTTTGCGCGACTAAGCAAACGGTAAGCCTGCGAGCCCCATAATCAAAACCCAGGTCGCAAAAAATATCTTTAGTTTTACTGGCGAGAAAAACAACACCACATGCTTAGCTATCATGCCTCCTGCAATAGCGCCTGCACCCGCAAAAGTCACTATTTGCCAATAAACTACTTGCGAAACGGTTAAGTGGTAATAGATTGCCGACCATACACTCAGTGCCGATAAAATAACGGCCAACGCAATCGCAAAACTAATGTTAAAACCACGCAAAATAAGATACACGGCCACCAATTCGCCTACGCCTACCGATAACCATGCAGTAACAATCCCGCC
Source organism: uncultured Glaciecola sp. (assembly GCA_964643575.1). GTDB lineage: Bacteria > Pseudomonadota > Gammaproteobacteria > Enterobacterales > Alteromonadaceae > Glaciecola. The sequence continues at coordinate 3,557 of CAZXTD010000117.1, forward strand.
AAAATAAGCAATAAAGCATAAGGCGAAAATATCGATATGTGCAATCTTAAACTGCTGTGTTTGACGTTTAAGTAAAGGAATAGAGCAGTAAATAGCCAATGCTAAAAATATAGAAAACAAGCCAAAGTAGAAATGCAAACCTGTTTGCACGGTATCGGTATATTCATCAAGTAAAAACTGCGCGCTTAAAATACCCAATACGGAAGTAGGTACAGTGTAAAGTAAGCCTTTATGCAAACCCTGCCATTGCGTGCCTTCTTCGCTATGTTGCAAGCTATTATAGTGACGATACCAAGTAATTGCGCCCGCTGTCATGCCGCAACACTGTATCGCAAAGCTTGTCGCCACAATGGTTTGGTTCGATAAAGCAAGCTGATTAAAAAACGGGACAAACACAACACCACCGCCTGCTCCTGTGGCATTTGCAAAAATAGCCCCCACTACGCCCAGCAGTGTAAAACCACCGTATTGAGGTAAAAGTGCAACGCTACCGCTAAAAAATAGTAAGCCTATCCATACACTTAACAGTACAAACTTTATAGGGTGTGTATTGATTGTTGTTTTTATTCGCGCTAACAATATAAACCTGCCGAAGACATAGATACAAAAGATGAATATAAAAAGTGATAAGTTTGCGCTCAAGCAATGAGTCAATAAGGACTCTGCAGCGTTATCCCAACACACCGGTATTTTCGAGCGTGGATTATACCCAAGGTAGTGAAATATGGTAGTCACAACTCATGATGAAGATAATATCGTTATAACACTGAGCCCTAACCGCTCAGCAACTTGGCAACAAACCAAGTGGGTGATTGCGATAATGGGCGCGGTTATCTTTATTATCGCCACTGCTTGGACATTTGTTGGTGCGTGGGTGGTATTGCCTTTTGCCGGCTTGGAGCTCGGTTTATTTGCCTATTTGATGTATCGGGTTTCACGATTTACGTATTCAAAACAAATTATTAAAATTAATTCACAAAACGTGACCGTAAAGTTTGGTTACCACACGCCTAAGCTACAAGCTAAGTTCCCTCGCAACGACATCGACGTTTTCTACTCTGAGTCAGATAACAACTGGGAGTTGCCAAAGATTGCCCTATGCAATAAAGGCCAAAAATTATTAGTTGGAGAGTTCTTAAATTTAGAGGATAGAGTGCTGTTGAGAGACGATTTACAAGACGCAGGCTTTGTAATTTGCCGAAACCAATGGTGGCGCACCTGATCTTTTTGTGAAGAGCCTTAGTTAAAATTCTTAGAAAAGCACTCAATATACAAGCGAATGCTCATCCAAAAGCGTCATCTGGTTACTAAGGCAAAGGCAAATTATGAATTTATTTATAGAATCAATTGAAGGTGGAACATACATTGCAGCTGTGGGTGGGGAGTCTGCAGAAAGACTGCTACACGACAATTACCGCGACAAAATGGCGTTTCAAAGCCTCTCTGATTTAAAAGAACAACTTGCAGGCCAAAACTTCGATAATGTGTGGCTAAAACAAAACACTCCGTACGATGAAATGTGCGGTAGTCACTAATAAAACCAAAAATTAACGATAGAGCTTAACTGGCGATAGTAAATTTACTTCCTTAGTTTGGTGTTTGTTGTGTACTATATGCAACTGCGTCGAATAAAGAACATATAGGAAGTTTACGAATTGTCTCAGTTTGATTATGTCATTATTGGTGCTGGCTCAGCAGGCTGTGTGCTTGCAAGCCGGCTTTCAGAAAATCCTGAAGTTAGCGTTTGCTTAATTGAGGCTGGCAAAAAAGACACTCACCCTGCTATCCATATTCCTTTCGGCTTAGCACTAATGAGCCACCTCAAATCGGTTAATTGGGGCTTATCTACGCAGTTAGAGCCTCATCTTAATAACCGAGCAATGTATTGGCCGCGAGGCAAAACAATGGGTGGGTCAAGCTCATTAAACGCCATGTGTTACATTCGTGGCAATCCCCAAAATTATAATGACTGGGCTGATCAAGGCGCGAAAGGATGGTCATGGCACGACGTTCTTCCGTATTTCAGAAAAAGTGAAAACAATTCTCGCGGTATTTCGACCTTGCATGGCGCCGATGGCCCGCAATCTGTAAGCGATTTAAAATACGTTAACCCTGTTACCCTCGATTACGTTGAGTCTGGTATCAAAGCAGGTACGCCTCACAATTTAGATTTTAATGGCATTAGCCAAGAGGGCGTTGGCTTATATCAAGTTACGCAAAAAGATGGCGCTCGATGCTCAACGGCCAAAGGATATTTGAGCGATAAAGTTAAACAACGACACAACCTAACAATACTGACGCAATGCAACGTCGACAGCTTAATTGTTCAAGATAAAATCGCCAAAGGCGTCAACTATTCAAGCAAAGACCAACAAAAGCAAGTGTTTGCGGTTAAAGAGGTCCTATTAAGCGCAGGTGCAATTGGTTCACCACAGATATTATTGCAGTCTGGTATAGGCCCGAAAGAAGACTTGCAAGCAGTTGGGGTTGAACTAAAACACGATTCACCGAGCGTGGGTAAAAACCTACAAGACCACCTCGATGGGACAATGCTCTACAAACAAAAAGCGAGCCGTGCTTATGGTTTATCTATATCAGGGGTTTTAAGGAACGCGCTTGCACCTTATCAATATTGGCGCAGCAAAGACGGTATGTTAAGTTCAAACATAGCCGAGGGCGGCGCATTTTTTAAGTCTTCCCCTGACAAGCCCCTGCCCGATGTGCAAATACATTTTTTGCCAGCATTATTACTCGATCATGGCAGGAAGCAAGTCTACGGGCATGGCTTTACTTTTCATTTTTGCAACTTATATCCAAAAAGCCGCGGCAATATCAGTTTAATAAAACACTTTGATAAGATACAAACTAACATTCAGCCGAACTATTTGTCTGCAGAAGAAGACTTAGATGCAATGATTGCTGGCTATAAATGGTGTAAAAAAGTAGCCAACTGCGGCCCATTAAGCGAAGATGCCCAGCCATTTTTACCTAAAAACGAACTGGAAAGTGACGATGAAATCGTCGATTACATCCGCAAAAACGCAGAAACCGTGTATCACCCAGTGGGGACTTGTAAAATGGGAAGTATTGACGACGAAACTAGCGTTGTATGCCCAGAGCTCAAAGTAAAAGGCATTGCTAATTTACGTGTCATTGATGCTTCGGTTATGCCCACTATTGTTGGTGGCAATACCAACGCCCCCACCATCATGATAGCCGAAAAAGCGGCCGATATGATTTTAAATAAAACTTCTATAACACAGTAACAAGCTAATTACGGTATAAATGAGGTGCACGTTCTATTACGTCCCTCATTTTTAGCACGATAAAGCGATTTGTCCGCCCGTTCAAAAATGCTATCAAAATCATCATCTGGTAGACAATTTTCAGCCCCAATACTCACGGTAATCGACACTTCATTATCACCTAAAAAGAATGAGGCTTTTTCAACTGCCTTTCTGACGTTTTCAGATACCAGCATTGTATTTTCAGGATTGGTACTCGTGGTAATTACTAAAAACTCTTCGCCGCCCCACCTTGCTACGTGGTCACCCTTACGTAGAGTAGTTTTAATTATTTCAGCGACTCGCGTTATCACCATATCGCCAGCATCGTGTCCGTAAGTATCATTAACCGCTTTAAAGTGGTCAATATCGATGACTAAAATAGACAGCTGTTTTTTCATTTCAGTATTCAAAAAATGCCCATCTATGATTTGAGACATACCATGTCGGTTGTACAAATTTGTCATAGGGTCGTGCATCGACATTTTTCGATACATTTGTGTTTTAATATTCAAATTTTGATAGCGGAATAAAAAGTAAATCCCGGCAAAAAACAGTATGAAGTATGCCAAGTATGCCCAAACCGTGCGCCACCACGGCGGCGTAATAGTAATACTCAAACTTCTATAGTCTTTGCTCCAATTACCATAATTGTCTAGGGCTTTTACTTTGAAAACGTAGTTACCAGAAGGAATATTCGTATAGTTTGCAAAGTTACGGGTTCCACTGACCAACCATTTAGTGTCAAAGCCTTCTAGTTGATACGAAAATTGAGGGCGCGCGTTTTGATTGTAATTGAAGCTTGAAAAGAAAAACGTAAATGCATTTTGATCGTAAGCGAGCTCAATTTGTTCGCTTAAATATATAGGTATTGAAAGCGGGGAGTTTTCTAGCTTTGTATCTACCCTTACGTGGTTTAGGTAAAATTCGGTAAGGTTCACCTTTGCCGATTGCTGGTCGAGTGAAAGTGCTCTAGTGTTTATCACGCTAAGTCCTTGCACACCACCCGCATATAATATGCCTTCGTCATAAAGCAAGGCATCTCTATTAAATGAGGTACTAGCAATACCGTCACTTTTGCGCATTGTGTAAAGACTATAATTATCAGAAGGACGAATGCGCACTAAGCCGCCAGAGGTTGCCGCCCAAACATTTTCTTCGCTATCTTCAACAAAAGACGACACTAAGTTACCCGGCAGGCCATCTTCCATTCCTATTTGTTTTATTTCACCCGTATCAGCATAAATGATATTGAGCCCAGCATCTTCAGTCCCTACCCATATATTACCATTTTGTTGTTGAAAAACAGTCGTCGTGCGACTACTTGATAGCAAGTCGGACTGCTCAAACATTTTCATGTCGAGTGTGTCGGGGTCAATAATAAATATGCCTTGCAGTGTTGCTGCCCAAATTTTATTGGTATTGTCGAGCATCATCTTCCAAGTAAACCGCCAGTTAAGATTGTCGTCTTGCGTCTTTAATAGTGGGAATCTTTGAAAGCGCTGAGTATTGGCATCAAATAAATTGACGCCACCTGTTTCAGTGCCCACCCACAACATATTGTTATGATCGTGAATAATATCCCAAACAAATGGGCTACCAAGCGAGTTTGTCTCGTTTTTGTCTGGCATGTAATGAAAGGCTTTGCCCCTTGCAACGTCAAAATAATTCAAGCCACCCGACCATGTGCCTATCCATAAATTGTTTTGACTATCTTCATCAATCGACAAAACTGCATTAGCAGACAACGAAGACGTGTCATCCGCATTTGTTGTATAGCTATCAAAATTGCGGCGAATGGTGTCAAAACGATTCAGGCCGCCTTCAGTACCAACCCAAATATCACCAATGTTCGTTTTTTCAATACTCAGTACCGTATTGTGATTTAGACTATTACTTTGAAGTGGATCATGCACAAAGTTTTCAATCGCCGTGGTATTCATATTGAGCATGTTAATGCCGTCTAAAAAAGTACTGACCCACAAGTTGTTGTCGTTATCTTGGAAAACATATCGTAATTGATTTGAATTGATTGAATTAACGTTTGTTGGGCTATGTTTAAAACGTGCAAAACCTTTGTCTTCACCTAAAAATAAATTAAGCCCACCGTGGTCGGTAGCTACCCATAAGTTATCTAAAGAATCGATAAATACGTCACGAATATTGTCGCTGGCAATGCTGCTAGCTTCGCCTCTTTCATATGCAAACATAGTGATTTGTTGGGAGTCGGTGACTCTATATAGTCCCTTGTCGTATGTCCCAAACCATAAGTCACCATTTGAATCAAAAGCACTTGCGGTAACAAATAAACCGGCAGTCGCCTGTAATTGCGTTATTTTGTTGGAGTCCAAATCTAAATAGTTTAAACCGGAATGCGTGCTGACAATCGCAATATTGTCTTTAACTAAAATGTTGTCGATACCATTTGCACTTAGGGCGTATCCATCGGGAGACTGCTTATTAATGTGTTGATAAGAATCGGCTTTGGGGTCAAATATGATCAAACCCATTGAAGAACCTACTAATAACCTGCCTTTTAAATCATCAGCGATTGAATAAATGGGAACATCAACACGGCCATCATTAAATTTTAAGTCTGTAAAGTTGAGGAAATCATCAGATTCACGTTGATATAAGCTAAAACCTTTATTGGAAGCGACCCATAACCTTCCCTGTGTATCTTCCGTAATGTCATAAATAATGTTACCTATTATTGACGATTTGTTGTCTGAGGGGGAGTAAGGATGGAATGTATGTCCGTCGTATTTAATCAAGCCTTGACTAGTGCCCAACCACATAAAACCTATGGCATCTTGCTTAATAACATTTACGGTGCCTAAAGCTTGCTCTAAGTTGCGCACATCGAGCGTGCTAAATTTAACGTTATTGTCGTTAAAGCTCGTGCTTTGAGCCCATAATGAGGTGCTTAAAATGAGAATATATAGGAATACGAATGGCGAAAAGCTAGATAAGCATTTCTTTGTTTGGGTGCTATGTATAGACTGCTCTATCACGTTCATCAAAATTGAATTCCCGAGTGACCAAACTGCACGCATTACTAATTCGTGTGCATGTGGACTCGACCAAATTACAAAGTTTGTCCTATTAGCTTGTTCACATGGCGCACCACACAACGAATTTTGAGCGTAAAAGTCTATACGACACTGCACGTACAAAAGTATACTTTTTTATAACTAGGTATAGAGAGGATTTAGAGGTGTAAAAAAAGCGAGCATAGCGGCCCGCCTAACACAAGTATTATTACAAGAGCTTTTAAAAACGTGCCTTACAGCAACGTTTTATGACAGACGCTGTTCGAGCTCTTTTGCGATATCGGCCACTGCTTGGGTGCCATCTAATTTAAGGTATTCACACAACCCTTCTTTTGCAGCAGCAGAGTAATAATCCACCAGCGGTTTGGTTTGTTCATGATATACACCCAAGCGCTTGCGCACAGTTGCTTCCTGGTCGTCATCTCTTATTTGCAAGTCTTCGCCGGTATCGTCGTCTTTGCCTTCTATTTTAGGCGGGTTGTATACCACGTGATACACACGGCCTGAACCTGGATGTACGCGGCGACCGCCCATTCTGTCGACGATAACGTCGTCTGGTACGTCAAATTCAATGCAGTAGTCTACCTTTATACCAGCGTCTTTCATGGCATCAGCTTGCGGAATAGTGCGCGGAAAACCGTCTAACAAAAACCCATTTTCACAATCGTCTTGGGCGATACGCTCTTTTACTAAGCCAATAATTATCTCATCTGAAACGAGCTGGCCTGCATCCATTACTTTTTTTGCTGCTATGCCCATTTGAGTTCCCGCTTTAATTGCTGAGCGAAGCATGTCGCCAGTTGAAATTTGCGGTATACCAAACTTATTCATTAAGAATTGAGCTTGAGTTCCTTTGCCTGCTCCGGGAGCACCAAGAAGAATAATACGCATTGAGATTCCTCGTTATTCATTATAGATAAATTCGTGTTACTAAAGCCCTAGTGCATTACCAATAGAATACTTGGTTAGGGAAGTAAATTCTGGTAGAAACTTTACAGGTAAGGGATAAGTGAAACAAGCTATAATACTCAAAATTGGTCAGACTTTAGGCTAACAGGAGCAAGTAATAATGAAAGCTGCCGTATTTTCAATATTTACGAATAAAGAAAAGCCAGAACTCTAACTCAGGTTCTGGCTTTATACTTAGCGATGGACTAAATCACAGCGTTCACATTAGCATTCAGTGGCAATGCACTTAAGACACTCAAACTAGCTCATGTATTTTACTGACCTTATTACTTAACGAGGCTAGTTAATAAAGCATTTAGATTTTTTACAAAATCCGCAGGCTCTTTTAAGCTACCTTGCTCCGACAATGCGGCTTGATCAAACAATACTTGGGTCCATTGCTTAAACTGGGCTTCGTCTTGAACATCAGAAACCATCTTCACTAACTGATGCTCTGGGTTAACTTCAAAGCTGTACTTAGGCTCTGGCGCTGGCTGCCCGGCTGCCTGCATAAGTTTTGCCATTTGCGTGGTCATACCGTCGTCAGTCGCCACTATACAGGCAGGTGAATCAGTTAAACGATGCGTAAATTTAACGTCTTCTACTTTGTCGCCTAAAGCTGTTTTCATGCGCTCTAACACGCCTTCAATTTCTTTTTCAGCTTCTTCTTTGGCTTTCTTAGTCTCGTCGTCGTCCAAGTCACTTAAGTCAACGCTTGAGCTTGCTGCAGATTGCATTTGCTTTTCGTCAAACTCATTTAGGTGAGACATCAACCATTCGTCAATACGCTCACCTAGTAGCAACACTTCAATTCCTTTTTTACGGAAAACTTCTAAATGAGGACTGGTGCGAGCCGCTTGATAAGAATCAGCCGTAACGTAGTAAATTTTGTCTTGGCCTTCTTGCATGCGGCTGATGTAGTCAGCTAAAGAAACATTTTGCTCGTTTCCATCGTTGTGGGTAGACGCAAAACGCAACAAGCCTGCAATTTTCTCTTTATTTGCGAAGTCTTCAGCAGGGCCTTCTTTAAGCACATTGCCAAATTCAGCATAAAAAGACTGATACTGCTCAGCGTCTTTTTTGGCCATTTTTTCTAGCATGCTTAGTACGCGCTTGGTGCAACCTTGGCGAATCGCTTGGGTCACTTTATTGTCTTGCAAAATTTCGCGCGACACGTTTAGCGGTAAGTCGTTTGAGTCGAGCAAGCCTTTTACAAAGCGCAAGTAAGTGGGCATAAACTGCTCTGCATCATCCATAATAAAGACGCGCTGTACGTACAATTTAAGACCGTGTTGCTGTTCTCTGTTCCATAAATCGAACGGGGCTTTAGATGGAATGTAAAGCAGGCTTGTGTACTCAGTTTTACCTTCAACTTTGTTGTGCGCCCACGTTAATGGGTCGGTGTAGTCGTGCGATACGTGCTTATAAAATTCTTTGTATTCGTCATCAGATACATCACTTTTATCGCGAGTCCACAAGGCTGTGGCTTTGTTGACTGCTTCCCACTTAGCAGGCTCGCCAGGAATTTTTTCGCCGTCTGGACCATCGCTTTCTGGTACTTCTTCTTTGAACAACTGCACCGGAATACTAATGTGGTCAGAATACTTGGTGATGATTGAGCGAATACGCCAATCGTCCAAAAACTCTTTTTCATCGTCTTTGACGTGCAAGATAATTTCTGTGCCGCGACCTTCTTTTTCGATATCAGCAACTGCAAACTCACCTTCGCCCTCTGATACCCACTGCACACCTTCTCCTTTTGCAGAGCCTGCAGCGCGAGTGTTAACCGTTACTTTGTCAGCAACGATAAAGGCTGAATAAAAACCAACACCAAATTGGCCAATAAGCTGCGAATCTTTGGCTTGGTCGCCCGACAACTGGCTAAAGAAGTCCTTAGTGCCCGACTTTGCAATCGTCCCTAGGTTTTTAATCACTTCTTCTTTGTTCATACCAATACCATTATCACTAATGGTCAAGGTGCCAGCATCTTTGTCGATACTGATTTTAACGTGTAAGTCGCCATCACCTTCGTATAAGTCATCGTTCGACAGAGCCTTAAACCTGAGTTTGTCAGAGGCATCAGCCGCGTTTGATACGAGCTCTCTTAAAAAGATTTCTTTATTTGAGTATAAAGAGTGGATCATTAACTGGAGCAGTTGCTTTACTTCAGTTTGGAAACCATGAGTTTCGTGTTGGACAGTCTCAGCCATAGCCAAGTATCTCCTCTAAATCATAAATGAGTGTTTGTTTCAGTGCTATGATTTGAGGGTTGAACGCTATTTTTCAATAGTGGAATGAAAATAATTCGATACTTTCTTTGCGACAGGGTCTGCGGTCATGCAAACACCATTAAAAATCGCGTCGCCCACTAAAGGCATGCGTGAGGGTATTGCCATCAATGTATTCTAATTCACCGCCAACTGGTACCCCGTGAGCAATTCGAGTAGCTTTTATATCGTGTTTCTTACACATTTGCGCAATATAGTGAGCGGTAGCTTCGCCTTCCACGGTTGGATTTGTGGCGAGTATGACTTCGTTCACATCTTCATTGGCTAAACGCTGTTGCAAAATATCAAGACCAATTTCGCTTGGCCCAATGCCGTCTATGGGCGATAAGTGCCCCATTAAAACAAAGTATGTACCTTTAAACTGCAGGGTTTGCTCAATGGCTAAAACGTCTTGTGGCGACTCAACAACACATATTTGCTGACTTTCGGCCCGACTAGGATTATTGCATATATTACATAAGCTGGCTTCGGTAAAGGTGCGGCACTGCTCGCAAT
>CAZXTD010000118.1:0-13513 GCA_964643575.1 uncultured Glaciecola sp.
CTGAGCCTAATAATGCGTCGTTACTCATGGAAATTGAAAGTGCATTAGGCATCGATAGTTACGAAATTGCGGTCGGCTTACCTGCTCATATTTTACAATATTTAGGCGAAACAAGCGCAGGCTCAGGCCCTGGCGAACTTGATGAAATACTCGATGAAATTGGCACCTCAGGAGAAGAAGACGACGAGCAAGGTGAAGACCTAGCCGAAGATGCCCCCGCAGTAGTGCGTTTAGTTAGCCGTGTACTGCACGATGCAAAACGCTTGAACGCTTCAGATATACACATTGACCCCGAGAAGGGCGCGCCCACGCGTGTGCGTATGCGGGTAGATGGTGTAGTGCGTGACATTAACCAAGTACCCGCCTCGCATCACAATGCAGTTATCGCTCGTATAAAAATCATGTCGAGCCTAAACATTGCCGAAAAGCGAATTCCGCAAGATGGCAAGCTAGCATTTAAGATGTCGGGGCAATCAGTTGAAGTACGTGTGGCGACTATTCCTACCGTTGCCGGTGAAGGCGTTGTTATGCGTATACTGGCTACTGGCGGCGCAATGCCTATCGAAAAGATGAATTTGTCTGAACGAAACATCAACATGCTTGAGGCAATGATCAAAAAACCCCACGGAATTATATTAGTAGTTGGCCCAACGGGTTCGGGTAAAACAACGACTTTGCATGCTATTTTAGGATATTTAAACACACCCGATAAAAAGATTTGGACCGCAGAGGACCCAGTAGAAATCACTCAGCCTGGTTTGCAGCAAGTGCAAGTATCGCCAAAAATAGGCTTTACCTTCGCTAACGCTTTGCGCGCTTTTTTACGGGCCGACCCTGACATAATCCTGATTGGTGAAATGCGTGACAAAGAAACAGCGCACGCAGGCATTGAGGCTTCATTGACAGGTCACATGGTGTTGTCGACCCTACATACCAACTCTGCTCCCGAGACCATTACGCGTTTGCTTGACTTAGGCCTTGACCCAGTTAACTTTTCAGACGCATGTGTGGGTATTCTTGCGCAACGCCTTATTAGAACCTTGTGCCCTAACTGCAAAGAAGAATACCTTGCCTCTGACTTAGATAAAGCCTTTTTGAAGCGCCAATATGGTGAAGAGCATTTTGATGAACTTGGGCTAGGTGATGAGATTAAACTACATCGCGGTAAAGGCTGTGATGAATGCTCCGAAACTGGCTACAAAGGCCGAACGGGAGTGCACGAACTACTCGGCATGACCGCAGACTTACGTGGCCTTATATACAAAGAGTCATCGGTTAACGAAATGAAAGACCAAGCAGTTAAAGATGGCATGCGTAACCTCACGCAAGACGCAATCTTAAAGGTGATTAAAGGCGATACCGATATTGCGCAGGTCCAACTGTTAAGCGGCCACGATTAAACACAATCAATCGCGTAAAACGCTCAGCTTTTTAACGTTCTTTTGCTAACATAGACGGCGCAAAGCCAAACTCAGCTCTAAAGCATTGTGTGAAATAAGACGCAGAATTAAAGCCTGTTTCGTAAGCAACGGTGGTGACACGTTGCCCCTTTATTATCAACTCTCGCGCTTTGTTTAAACGGTACTTTTTGACCAAGTCACCAAACTTCAGCTGATAATACTTGGCAATTTTTCGTGATAGCGTTTTGTCACCCATATGCATCAGTTTGGCAGCTTCAACAAGCCTAAAGTCATAGTCTTGAAAGTTTTCTTCCAAAACTTCATTGAACAAAGTGAAAAACCGTTCTCCTTCTTTATCTTCAAAGCCGACGTGGTCCATCGCGTTAATATGATAGTTTGCAATAGCCTCTTCTACTTTGTTAAGTAGCTTATTTTTTTCAGCAATAACATTGGTAATAAGCGAACGTAACTCGGTCAACACAACCGGCTTTTCAATGGCAGCTGTGATGCCTGTTTGCATCATGCGTAGCTGAGTGCTCTTATCTAAAGCAGCCCCCATTGTTACAACCGGTATATCGCCAAAGTTATCACTTGCTTGCACCCATGCTTTCACTAAAAAGCTATTGTTTGCCTTTAGGTCTTCGTCAATAATGATGCAGTCAGGGCGGTAGTCCGAAATGCAAGATAATGCACCTTCTATATTACTTTCCTCTCTTATTACAAAGTCGTGCTTTAGGTGATTGAGCAGCTTGCCGCTGGCTTGCGTGTTTACTGGGCCAATTGGCGCAACCCATAAGAGTTTTGGCGCTGAACTATTAACTGTCCTCAGTTTTGACTTTATTATATTTTTTGTTTTGTTAGGCGCAGGCATCGCGCTGTCAACACCCACATCTATGCTAATTGGCAATTGCAAACTCACTTGTGTTCTATACTTGCGCGCGCTTTTTATCACTACTTTCCCGCCAAGCTTAAGTAGTTTGTCTTGAATTAAACTTAAGTTCATCAGATTTTCGCTATCGCTTTTTCGTCTAAACAAATGCACAGAGCCTGTAGCCGCCTCAGAAAACTGTCGAGAAATTGCGCTGGATATACCCACACCGTTGTCGATGACATTAATAATAAGCATGTTGTTTGCAGTTTGGGCAGATACCGATAGCTTAATTTCTTGCTTATTTTGCTTTATCGCATTTACTAGCACTTCATGTATCGCAGCAGCTAACCATTCGCTATTTACTTTAACAGCAACTTTAGGCGATATATCGACCTCACTCACAAAGCTGATTTTGCATTGCTCGCAAAGCTTAGAAATTGTTTCAACTTGTCGCTGTAGAACAAGAAGCGGATTACAACTCGATTCAGAATTACTTTGACTGCGTAAGCTAGTTTCAAGGAGCGCTTTTTCAGAAGAGTCAGACTTATCCATTAAGTTTTCGGATATTAGACGTAAATGATGAATACTTTGCCTAAGTGGCGTTTGGTACAAAGAAGTAAAACGCTGGTCATCTTTTAATACATATTGTGAGTTAGATAAGTTTTTTATAACCGTTTTGATTTGTTGCGATAAAAAAGCATTTTCACTAGATTGGTCAAAACTACTATCGGAGCGTTCGTTTATAATGGTATCAGAACTTACAGATATGCTGTCCTGACTTCGCCTTTTAACATAGGCCATTGACATAGCGCCGAGTAAAAAACTTGCAATAACGAGAATACTAAACAACCAATATTGGCTCTCGGGGAGAGATGACAATACGGAGTGCCCTTGAATAAACTGCATACTACTATCCTTGAAGGTGCCTAAACATATCAACATTCAGCGAAACTTAGTATAAAAGCCTCGTGTACTAATAGATGATAACTACACTGTATACTCTAAGAAATTGAAGACTGGAAAACAATCAATATCGGGCTATTTTCCATCAAAATAAGGACAATTAAGTGCTTTTAGGATGAATTAGCCGTAGTTTTCGTGAAAATTCGCCTGTTTTTAACAAGCCTTCTTTATCCCTATTTTTTTCAGACTCATCATTGGCATCGAATAACCAAGCTTGCATATTGGCATTGTGTGCAGCTTGAATGTCGTAAACGTAATCGCCGATATATGCAATATTAGGTGGCGTGATACCCCAATTGTCAGCAATATGAAGTAATGCAGTTGGGTCGGGCTTTGGAGGTGCATCTTCGCGAGTAAGTACCAAAGAAATAGGAATATTGTTTTGTTCTATTTTAACCATAGTCGCTTCTCGGCAATTGCGGGTCACAATGGCAAGTGGCAAACCTAAGGCCATGGCATCCTGTACAAATTTTTCTGCACCGGGCATCCAAAACGAAGACCTTGCGTCCTGAATTTCGTGTGCAAGCACTGTCTCATTCGCTTTTAATTGTTCAATTGGACACCTTAGGCTGTCTATAAAGCTCAATATATCAGCACTAGGTGGGCATCCAATATCTTGTTTTAAAGACTTGAAGTCTAGTTGGGTTTTTACCAAGGTATCATCAAGATCGAAGATAATCCCGCTCACATTAATAAATTTAAACAATTCATACCCTTAGTCTGTTCTTATGACTATTAAGTCGTTTTTACTGCAAAGTCAGACAATTCGATTAGTCTGAGTTGAAGCTAAGACTAATCGAATCGCTTATTCAAAAACAGAGAAAACTGTTTATTTATACAGTTGTACGCGCTATATTAGAGGAGTACTAACAACACTGGAGCAAAAAATGGCGGTTATTACACAATATGTAGTGCAACATAAAGGAGTCGATAAATTGGTTACCACAAACAAGAAAGAAGCCGATCAATACGACAAAATGCTTGAAGTTGCCGACAACCTCTCAACGTATATAAAAGCCAAAGGCATTGACTTAGACGAATCTGTCTCTGAAGAGCTCTCTATTTTATTAGCTAAAAATAAAGATACGATAGGCAAACTGTTAAGAGGCACAGACGCAGACACTTTGCTTGAAGCAGAAAACGCCGAAGTAATAGAGCTTAAAAAAGCCTAGTAAATTAACTAGGCTGTACCGCCAACGGTCATTTCGTCTATTTTAAGCGTAGGTTGACCCACACCAACAGGCACCGACTGTCCGTCTTTACCGCAGACACCTACACCTCGGTCGAGTGAGAGGTCGTTGCCAATCATGGATATTTTTTGCATGGCTTCAGGGCCATTGCCTATTAGGGTCGCGCCTTTTATTGCATCTGTAATAGCGCCGTTTTCAATCAAGTAAGCTTCTGAGGTAGAAAAAACAAATTTACCTGAAGTGATGTCGACTTGCCCGCCACCAAAATTAGGCGCGTAAATCCCCTTCTCTACTGAGGCAATGATATCTTTTGGTGCATGTTCACCTGCTAACATGTAAGTGTTAGTCATTCGTGGCATTGGCAAATGCGCATACGATTCGCGGCGGCCATTACCAGTAGGTTTAAGACCCATTAAGCCAGCGTTATGCTTGTCTTGCATGTACGATTTTAATATACCGTCTTCAATTAACACATTGTATTGGGAAGGCGTCCCTTCATCATCTACAGACAGCGAACCTCGTCTATTGTCGAGTGTGCCGTCATCGACTACGGTTACGCCTTTTGAGGCGACTTGCTGCCCTACGCGTCCACTAAATGTAGACGAACCTTTGCGATTAAAATCGCCCTCTAAGCCATGTCCAACAGCTTCGTGCAATAACACACCTGGCCAACCGCTGCCTAATACAACAGGCATTGTGCCAGCAGGTGCAGGTTTAGCAGACAAATTGACTTGCGCCATGTGTATTGCTTCGTCTGCAATTTGTTTATACAGCACTTGGTTTTGTTCGTTGTTTTGCATGAAGAAATCGTAGGTTCTGCGCCCGCCCGCCCCAGAGCTTCCTCTTTCACGTTTACCCTCTTTTTCGAGTAACACCGAACAGTTAAGCCTAATTAAGGGGCGAATATCGGTTGCAAAGGTGCCATCGCTTGCGGCAACCAAAATTTCTTCATATACGCCTGTCAAGCTCACCATTACTTGACTTGCATTGGGTGCCTTGTTGCGAACGTAAGCATCGACACTGCGCAACAAATCAACTTTGTCACTATCAGGCATGTTTAGCAAAGGGTTTTGAGTGGTATATAAGGCTTTTGATATATTGTCGGTAAACGGAGCTACTTTGTGCGAACCGCCTTGTTTTGAGATACTGCGCGCGGCAGTGCAGGCATCTGTTAATGCTTTAAGACTAATTTCGTCAGAATAGGCAAAGCCGGTTTTTTCACCAGAAATTGCTCTTACGCCTACACCACGTTCAATGTTATAGCTACCGTCTTTTATGATACCGTCTTCCAGCACCCAGCTCTCGTGTTGAGATAACTGAAAATACAGGTCTGCATAATCGGTGTTATAGTCGAGAATGTGCCCTAACAATTGATTAAGGTGGCTTTGTTCCAATCCCGATTGGGTAAGCAAACTATCAACAACATTTACATTCAAAGTGTATATCTCTCTTTTTTGTGATTTCCTACCGGCATTTTGGCTCTGATAGAATCAATTAATTTTTGGCTGGTGTGCGCAATTGCAAAGCCTTCTCCAGACTCATACATAACAGACACAGCGTCAGCACTTTGTTTATTGTCTTCGACTCGTGCTATGCATTCTCCCCAAGGTGAGTATATACATGAATTACCAAAAGTCTGTCGTCCATCTGCATGTTTACCCACTTGGTTAGATGCTACTACATACGATTGGTTTTCGATACTCCTTGCTTGAAGTAAGGCATGCCAGTGCGCTTCTCCTGTTGCCCGGGTGAACGCGCTAGGTACAACGATTATTTCTGGCGCCATATGATGCCTTGTATAATTAGAGTAACTTGCAAACATTTGTGCAAAGCGTAAATCATAACAAACGCTTTGTGCTACCTGACCAAAGGGGGTATCGAACAAAGCAAGTGAAGTACCGGCTTGAGTATATCGCGATTCGCGGTACGATTTAGTCGCATCAGCCACTTCAACATCAAACATATGAATTTTGTTGTAGCGTGAAATGCATGTGCCATTGGGGTCAAATACCAAACTTGCTGCAGTATATTTCTCGCTTGGTTCCATATCTGAGTATAGGCCTGATGCAGTGGCATTTGTATTACTCTGTCCTACATCGATATCACCAATAATGGGCGTGGTACCAGCAACAATAAAACAAGCATGATACCGTGCAATCTCGCTCAAAAAATCTTGAATTTTACCGGCTCCAAATCGCTCTGCTGCGTTCAACATAGTGGTGCCAGCAACCCCAAATACAGAGAAACACTCGGGTAACACAAGCAAGCGTTGCTCTTGGGCATATTGCATTGCGTTTTCGATAAGCTTAAGCGCAGTGTCTAAATTTTTTTGGACCGATACACCGCCGTTCATCTGAATACTAATCAGACTGGCCATCGTCTACCTCAATCTTAATTAAATCGTCTTCGCTAGGTGGAATAAAAGGACTTAAGTTTTCTTCTGGAACGGCTTCTCGCCGAGCAGGCAGTTCAACATCTGTGCTTTCTCGCCCGGTTTCAATTAACACTGGTTGCGCTATTGTGCCGGTTACAGAATAGTTAACGTTAGAGATAACTTTTGCCGATGTGAGCACTTGATCAAGCGCTAGAGCCGCTAAAGCGGACGGCGGGCTTACTGTGAAGAAATAAACCAAAACAGGTAGGTTGCCGGTTACATTAGGCGTGAAACTTACGTTATAGTTTAGCTCTTTACTTACCAAGTCGGTGTAACCATAAATTTCAATTTCTCCTGCTGCACCGTCTATATTAGTGTCACGCGTATCTGCTTTGCCTTGCGTAATCTGTATAGAGCCTCCCATATCATCATAAAAGAACCCTTTGGCGAACACATCCCTGAAATCAAGCGATAACTTTCGTACCAATGAGTTCAAGCTCAATAATGTAAAAATACGCGAGCCTTGGTCGCTTACTTCTGTTAAGTACCCATCACTCAACTGCCACTCTACTTCACCATCTAAATTTTCGAACTTTGCATCAAACGGAGAATCTTTCCAAGTTAAGGCAAACGACATATCTGCTTGTGAATCTTGTATGCCTGTGTCTAAGCCAAGCTCCGTTAAAAATTGCCCAAAATTTTGGCTACTTAATGCGCCTGCAACAAAAGTAAAGTGATCTTGATTGCGCTTATACCACTGGCCTGAAGCGTTTACTTTACCTTTTTCATTGTCCACGAGGATTCGTGTTAATTCTAAACCATCATCATTAGGCTCTGCTTCTAGTTCGACGCGCCCTAAGTCATTGCCGTATACCTCGCAGGAGCGGCAAGTGAGATTCAAACTGGGGAGAGTTTTCGGGTCAATCGTCACTTTCAGATTCTGTCCTTCAGAATCAGCTTCTGTTTGTTCAGTACCTGAAACCTTACCGGCGCCTTTAAAGCTTTCCTTTTTGGGAATACGGATATAAGCAAGATCGGCAAGCACGCCGCGCCCATACCAATCATCAAACACCGTGATTTGTCCGCGTGTTTGGTCGGCGTCTAAATCTAAAGACCATTGATCATCAAGGCGTTTCACCGTTAAGTCTACATCAGAAAAACTCTGGCCCGCCATAAGCAAGCTATCAGTTTTGACAAAAATGCGCTGTGGTAGGCCTAAAAATGTAGTTTGACCACTGTAATTATTTGACGTCAAAGAACGAATAAATGGATACCACTGCGAAAACTGCATGCTCTGAAAATCTGCACTGATACTAAAACCAACACCTCGGCTTTCAAACTCGGTTGGCCCTAAGGCGAGATGAGCACGATTAAACTGTTTTTCTTTATGCGCAACTGCGCCGTCAAAACGCAGTTTATCGTCTAGTGTAATCTCAACGCTCGATGCCAAATTGTCACCTTTTGCTAATAAAGAAAACGAGTTTTGTTCATTACTAAGCTTGGCGAACGGCTCAGGTAGCGCAGCGCTAATACCTGCTAGGTTACTATTTAGACGCGCTTCATACTCAAAGCTATCCCCCAATAAATCAGCATGTAAGTCAAGATTCCAAGCACTTGTACCGGCAAAGTATCGAGAAAAATCATCCCCTACTTTTGTAACAAGCGGTTCAACATCCCAATTTCCTGTTGCATTTACATCTAGGCTGTAAGTTCTATCAACTTGTTCGCCACTTAAATCGACGAGAATATCTTGCCCCAACAGTTGTGCACTTAAGCCCTCTGCTTGAATGAGCTCATTGTCAAATGTAAGTGTGCCAGTTGCCTTATCTAAGGCTAATTTTAGCGTAGGTAGATTGATTTGGTTGTCACTAAATTCTACCTTACCACTTGCTCGGGTGCTGGCGGGTTTGTCTAAAGGCACTTCAATGAGTAAATCGGTGCTGAGCGCTCCGTTAACTAAAACTTTGGTATCAAGCAAGCTACCAAGGCTATTTGCCAAAGAGCTTTGTAACATAAGTCTCGTGACATCTTTAGAATCGGCAACTCCTTGGGCATTGATACTAAGCATAGAATTACCGCTCAAGCTGGGTATTTGGGCGCGTAAATCACTGAGTTCAACCTTATCTAAATAGGCTGAAGAGCCCGCCATCGATAGCGATTTATTCTCAAATGACAAAACAATATCAAGATCGTTAATCGCTGGCCATTCATTTGAGAAAACAAAGTCTGCATCCGATATTTCCACTCTACTTTGGAATACACCGGTATTATCAGCAAAAGGATAAGCGCCAATAGAGCCATGCCATAATACTTTCGCTTCTTCTATTTGTCCTTTGCCAGCTAGTGCTCTCGTTAAAAACGATTTCGCTCCCTGCCCCATTAAGTGATTGGGCAATAAAGAAGGCACTTTACTTGCTTTAAGTGCGCCAATATCAAGTGCCAAAGACAGAAATTGATTTTGTAGTGAGTAGTCTACGTCAGCATTAAGACTTAAGCCGTCTGCTAAAATTTCGGCATCGACTATACTCACTTTATTGTTGAGGTCGAAGTCAAAATAAAGAGGCACATCTATGGATGATACTTGGACTTCGCGATCGAAGAGATAGTTTGCAGCAAGTATTGTATTGTCAGCGATAAAATCTATCTTGCCTTTTTTACCATGCCATTGAACCCTGCTAGAGAGACCGTTAATTCCAACCCACTCATCTCGTTCGTTCCAGCCAAGGTTCGAAATTTGTGCGCTGATGGTGGGGGTATTGGATGACAACTTTAAGGCAAACTCGTCTAGGCTTAATTGGAACTCGTTTAATATGAGGCTGTCTGCAAGGCTAAGCGAATAAAGGCTGACCATCGGAACTAAGTTTGATAAGTCAGTGCTACTGCCGGTATTAATTTGCCAGCCCTCGTCGAATGAAAATCTGCCCAACAAATCGATTTTCGTTTCTTTGTTGTTTACTTCAATTGTAAATTCGGGAAGCGAGAAATTCCAAGCATTGTCTTGTGCTTGCGCCGCAAAATTGCCAGCGAGCGAGTTGCGTAAAATACTGCCTTTTGTATTCCAGTCAAAGGTTGTGGGCAATATTTTGCCATCGATACGTTCAATGCGACTATCATTGATGCGTGCCCACACTTTAAAATTACCTTGGCTCGATGCAAGCTGGTTTTCTAGCCCTGTAAACTCATTAAACCAAGCTGACAAATTTAAGTCGGTCGCTTGCGCATACAAAGTGCCACTGTAGCTAGACACATCGCCAAATAAATCTACTATAAACGTGGCGTTATTATCCGAAAAGTCTTGCAGTGCAAATTCGCCAACACCCTGATGGCGATTGTCTTGGTTTAACCACGACAGCTGTTCAATATTAATGGTTTTTGAGTTAAGCGCACTGTTAATCATGACCTTACTTTCGCTCACCGCGAACTGACTCAGCTGTTCTAGAAATATGTTTTCTAGGGCTGATAAAATCGGAAAATCAGACTCACTCGTTTCTATCTGTTCTAAATCGATATCTATATTGAGACGGCTCAGACTCACTTGACTACTTTGCAGTTTTTGCGTCGCTATAGATGGCCAAAATTCAATAGATACATACACTTCACCAATATCCAACGCGATCGGTGATTGTTCGCCTTTTTGAATACTAACTTCACGTAATACAAGCGCCGGACCAGAGCGTTGCCAATTAGCGGAGAGTTCACCAATACTGAGGTCGACAGAGTACTGTTGGGAAATATACGACTCAACTTGGTCTTTATAGTTGTCGAGGTAGGGTAAAGAGTAACGTAAAAAACTCATTAATAAGGCGACCACAACGAGCGATATGGCAATTAAAGTCCATAGCTTTCGAATTATGTATGTGGTTATAGCACCTGCTTTACTCAAGCGTATTTTACCCTTTTATCTTTATTACTGACTGCATTGCTTATAAAATCCTACATCATTGCTACATCATTGCTACATCATCACTACATCAAATTTATCTTGATGATAAAGTGGCTCGGTTTGCACTTTTATTTGCTTACCTACAAAAGCCTCAAGCTCAGCTAAAATATGCGACTCTTCTCCAAGTAGGGCATCAGACACTATCGCGGACGCATAAATAACAAATTTGTCAGCATTGTAAGCTTTATTTACACGCACAATTTCTCGGGTGATTTCAAAGCAAATAGTTTCAACTGTTTTAATACTGCCCCTGCCTTTGCATGCTGGGCATTCGCCGCATAACAAATGCTCTAAAGACTCACGGGTACGCTTACGTGTCATTTCAATCAATCCTAGCGCCGTAAACCCGTGCACATTTGATTTCGCTCGGTCTTTTGCCATGCTGCTTTCAAGCGAATGTAAAACACGTCGCTTATGGTCAGCGTCTAGCATATCGATAAAATCGATTAATATCATGCCACCTAGATTGCGAAGCCTTAATTGCCGCGCAATTGCAGATGTTGCCTCGCTGTTTGTATTAAAAATGGTTTCTTCTAAGTTACGATGCCCAACAAACGCGCCAGTATTTATGTCGATAGTTGTCATGGCTTCTGTTTGGTCGATAATCAAGTAACCGCCCGACTTTAAATCAACACGCCGGCCTAAGGCTCTTTGAAGCTCGTTTTCGACATCGTATAAGTCAAATATTGGGAGTTCGCCTTGATAATATTCAAGTTTGCTACTTAACTCGGGAACATACTCTTGCGTAAACGCAATGAGTTCTTTAAACGTTAAATTAGAATCAATGCGGATACGGTCTATTTGTGTGCCTACAAAATCTCTTAAAACGCGCCTTGCCACCGGCAAATCTTCATATAAAACACTAATTTTTTTTGCTTTTTGACGAGACTTAATCTTTTGCCAAAGGCGGCGCAAAAAATCAGCGTCTTGGCGAAGTTCGTTTTCATTAACGCCCTCTGCAGCGGTACGCAAAATAAACCCGCCATCCTCGTCACAAAATTCAGAAACAATACTTTTGAGGCGTTCTCGTTCGCTTTCATCTTCTATTTTTTGGGATACACCCACATGGGTAACCGAAGGCATAAATACAAGATACCTAGATGGCAAGGTAATATCTGTGGTTAAGCGAGCGCCTTTTGTGCCAATAGGGTCTTTCACAACCTGCACAACAATATGCTGACCTTCACGCACCAGTTCTCGAATATCTTTAATTTCTAGCTGCGAGGTGTTCACTTCGTCTGCAAGCTCAGCATGAATCGCAATATCAGAAGCATGTAAAAAAGCCGCTTTATCTAGACCAATATCGACAAACGCCGCTTGCATGCCTGGCAACACTCGACTTACTTTACCTTTATAAATATTGCCGACAATCCCTTTTTTAGTATGCCGCTCAATATGAATTTCTTGCAGAATACCGTTCTCAATCAGGGCAACCCTTGATTCAGAAGGTGTAACGTTAATCAGTAATTCTGCGCTCATGTAATGATGTGCCTATTTCAAGTTAACTTTATAGTGTTAGTGTACTGCAAACTGCTCAATGAGTAGAGACTGTATAATAAGTCAGCTAAACACAGTGTAAAACACTGCTTATTGTTACGAGATAGCTGCCTGCAAGAGCTGTTTAGTTTCATAAAGCGGCAGACCCACTACCGCACTGAAGCTTCCGGTAATTGCTTTGACAAATTGACCACCAATGCCTTGAATGGCATAGCCACCTGCTTTATCTTGAGGCTCATTAGTTTCCCAATAGTCACGCTTTTCTTGTTCACTAATATGTGCCATCGACACTTTCGTTTCAATAACCTTCGAATACGAGGTAAAATCCGAAAAATCGTTATTTGCAGACACAACACAAACGCCGGTAAATACAGTGTGCTCGCGGCCGCTCAGCTGCTGCATTATGCAGCGGAAATCATTGTAATCTTGAGGCTTACCAAATATCGAGCTACCTTGCGCCACAACCGTATCAGAACCAATAAGTAAATGCTGTTTTATGCTCGGATCAACAGCCGTACTCTCTTGTGCACATTGAGTCATAACATGTTTGGCTTTAAATAGCGCCAATCGTTCAACTAAATTGTGTGCTTGTTCAGAGTTTTTTGGTGTTTCGTCAATATCCGCCACTTTTATATCAAATTTATCAATGATTTGGGATAAAAGTGACTGCCGCCGAGGCGATGCTGAAGCAAGTATTAGTCGACGTGTATTACCTAAAACAATCATTTATTCGGTTCATTTAAAAAAATACGAAAGCGATACATTAAGTGACACGTAAATTACGGCGAAACTTTCGTAACAACCAAAATAACCAAGGCCACAGTAATATAGAGGTAATGGCAGGGCGTAAGAATATCCAGCTAAATTCGATACCGGTTAACCAGTACTGCAACCAATATACAGTAATGTGATACAGCAAACATAGTACAAGTATCATCACCGCTTGCTGGATCATCGAGTAGTTGCGTAGCCTTTGGTAGTTAGCCGAGACTAGGTAAATCGGAATTGCTAGCGCGAAACTGTGCACCCCTAGGGCAGTTCCATATAAAATATCTAAAATCAAACCTGCTATGGCAGCGCTGCCAACACTCACCCTATTAGGCAAAGCCATCGACCAATACACCAAAATGAGCAAAAGCCAATCGGGCCGATATAAATCGATAGGAGGCGGCATCGGGATAATCTGCAAAATGATACCAATAATAATGCTGACAAGGATAAATGACTTGTTACCGTTCATTCGCTATCCTCTTTTGCCATAAATAATTCATTAGG
>CAZXTD010000119.1:0-1466 GCA_964643575.1 uncultured Glaciecola sp.
ATCCACTTCCACATTATTGCTGACTCACTTTCAAAGAATATGCGATGACCATAGGTGCCAAAGCAAGGGCTAATAGAAATATTGCAATCATGATACCAAGTTGAAAGCCATAAGGTAAATTCATTGCTGCCGAATCAATGGCTGAGGTGGCAAAAATTAACAACGGTATAAATAAAGGGATCAGTAACAAAGGCACCAGCACGCCAGAGCGCGATAAACCTAATGTGAGCGCAACGCCAATTGCGCCAATTAAACTAATAGTCGGTGTGCCAATAATAAGCGTTAACATGAGCGTGAAATACATATCCATACTCATGTTTAAAAACAATGCAAGTAGGGGCGATAAAACGAGCAGCGGCAGTATATGTACCAGCCAGTGTGTAGCAACTTTCACGACCACTATCATATATAATGGCGCAGGGCTTAGCGTAATCTGCTCAAGGCTGCCGTCTTGGTAATCTTCGCGGAATAAGCGGTCCATACCCATTAGTAAAGCCAATATTGCGGCGACCCAAATAATTGCGCCACTAACAAGCTGAAGGGTTTGCGGTGACGGACCAATCGCAAGCGGGAACAAAGTGACCACCATTAAAAAGAACATTAAGGGCTGCATTAGCTCGGCGCGTTGCCGATAGGCGAGCGAAAGGTCACGTTTGGATATTGCCAAAAGCGGTTTTGTTATGCCTATATCTTGCGTATTGCTGCCGCCTGACATTGCCGCGCTAGACTTGCCCTTCTCTGAATTGATTATAGTCTCACGTGTTTCACTACTCATTACCACGTGTACTCCAATTCAAACACTCGAGCACGCTTTCCTAATGAAATAGCTTGATGCGATGTCATAATAACTGCGCCACCTTGGTCTAAAAAGTGGGCAATATGAGCTTCTAAATAAGCCACAGTATTCACGTCTAATGCCGTAAAAGGTTCATCTAAGACCCATAATTTCGCGTGAGTATTTAGCCAGAGCTTGGCAAGACTAACTCGCCTTTGCTGACCCGCAGACAAATTCTTGATAGGGAGGTCTTCAAGTCCGGTAAGGCCTACGTTATCAAGTATTTCGCTTATGTGAGATTGGCTGCAGTTAAAACCTTGCATCGCAGACCAAAATTCGAGGTTTTCTAAAGCATTAAGTAAAGGGTTCATGCCTAACTTATGTCCGGCATATACATAATATGCAGATGCCAAATTAATGTCGCGATGAACATCATGCTCATACACCAAAACTTGACCTGTAACTGGTTCAGACAAACCTACGAGAATGCGAAGCAAACTCGTCTTGCCCGCGCCATTCTCACCCTTAAGCCATACGAGCTCCCCACTTTCTATAGACAAATCAATATCTTGAAAAAGTGTACGATCTTGTTTTTCGCAGGTAATTTGTGTGGCAACTAAAACCGGCAAGGTAAAACTCATGTTATCGAAAAGACGCCAAATATTAGCACAGTAATTGCATAGGGTGTATA
>CAZXTD010000119.1:1476-13425 GCA_964643575.1 uncultured Glaciecola sp.
CCAAAGCTTTGATTCGAATCAAGTTGCTAGTTCAAATCACCCAGCAAAAGCAGCACGCAAAACAGCGACAAAAGCGAGGTGCAAAGTGGCCTCAAGTGAAAAGAGGAAAAGGATAAATACTCGTTAAACAGGACATATGGCAGACATCCAATCAAACATCATACAATCGCTGACTAAGGTGATTGAGTCTACACAGTCTGGCTATGCTCCGCATGGCCTGGGCAGTCGTGCGCAAGCCTCAAGCCAAACCAATGCTCTGGTGCTTACCGTAGTGGCCAGCCGCGACAACACTGTTGTGCTGCAAGAACAAAGCAGTGGCAAACGTATCACACTTGAGCGTCAAGCGATTCAAGCACTTAGCTCAAATTCAGCAAACGCTCCTCAATTGCAAACAGGTGACAAACTCACATTGTTGTCGAGCACCACTCAATATGCGACGTTTCATTTGGAAAAGGCCAAAGCCCAACTAGGTCAAACACCTGCCTCTTTAGGCAATAACTATAGTCAAAGCTTAGCTCAAAAGCTCTCTGCGCAGTGGCCAGATATTAGCCCAAGTACCTTACGAAAAGTCACGCCCAACATAATAAACTATTTAAATGTTGATGGAGGTTCGGCGCTGGCAAATAGCACCGTTAATGGCTTAATAGAAATAGCAAATAAGTCGAAACTTCCGGCCCTTGCGATAAAACTAGAGGCCAGTGTAAAACAGCTTCTTGCTAACACAGCACAACTGAGCATTGCTGGGTCTTTGGGTAACAAACCGCTGAATTTACAAATACCACTCACCAGTGAACTGAGCAACAAACTTTCCCTAGGTGCCAAACTTACGCTTACGATAAATGCGAATGACCTCACTAAGGCTATACGGAACATTACCCTTTCTAACCAAGAAAGCATTAGCCACGCAAGCGTTAAAGAGATTAATCAAGCACTTGCTATCAAAACTGACTCACTGAAAAACTTCTTATCACAGGTTTTATTTTCAGCTAAAAATACGCAATCGAGTGAGTTGGTATTTGTACCTTCCAAAGAGAACTTAAAAACACTCGCACAACCTGTAAAGCAAGTATTAAGTGCAAACTTAGGCGCAAGCGCCAACAAAGATGCTCAACTAGTGGTTGCACAACATGTTAATAAATCATCTACAGGTGAACCGAATATTCAATTAAGTGTGGTGGCTAAGCCAGCACTCATTAATATTGATGCAGAGCAATTAGCCAGTGGCAAAATAGACAAACTGCAAAATAGCTTGAGCAAAGCGTCATCAAGTATGGCGAGCAGCGTTAATCCATTGGCGAATAGCCTTACTCAAGTTGATTTGAGCCAGACTGCACTAAACAAAAATGATGTGGCAACAGACAAAGCATCAAGCACACGGCTCAATAGTGATCTGCAGGCAATATCTACTGATAGTCTTCGCACTCAGCTGCAAACAGTGCTGTCCCATTCACTCGATAAGCAGCAAGGCCTGAGCAAAGAACAACTGTCGTTAAGTGGCACTAACCAAAGGATATCAATTGCTAACATTGAACACCTTAGCCAAACGATTAAAACTGAATTAAATCAAGCTCTGCCCAAAGCCGATAGCATGAGCAAAACTTTACCGGCACTGTTTACACAACTAAGTGCAATGCACAATCAGGCGAGTGGTGAACTGAAGCAAGTTTTGCAAGCATTGCTGAATCAAATTAGTAATACACCACCAAACGATAACGATAAACTTTCGAGTGACGAGTTGCTTGGGCAATTAAGCGCCCAAAAGATTAAACAAACCTTTAATCAAGAGGCATTACCGAATGTTACGGGTAATATTAACACCCAGGCTTTGTTTAATTTAACGAACGCTAGTGCCGCGATATCGGGCAACTTATTAACTGGCCTTATCACCATGTTGCA
Source organism: uncultured Glaciecola sp. (assembly GCA_964643575.1). Classification (GTDB taxonomy): domain Bacteria; phylum Pseudomonadota; class Gammaproteobacteria; order Enterobacterales; family Alteromonadaceae; genus Glaciecola. The sequence goes on from CAZXTD010000119.1 coordinate 3,373, forward strand.
AGTGAGCTTACAAGCAAGATTAGCTGCACAGCAACCTAACTTATTGGCAAGATTTGCAGCCAATACAACAAGTACAACAAACGCTAATAGTAAGGCTTCACGTAGCAATTTGCTTAATGGAAAAACGCTTCAAGACCTAAACAAGCTTGACCCTAGAAGCAGTTTAATTGGCGAGATTAATAAAGTGCTTAGTAATCATAGCTTGCACAAGTTGTCGGCAGCAGAGGCTAGCTTGCAAGGGCAAGACAGCTTTTATTATGCCCTCCCTAACCCATTTTCCTCGCAGCACAAAGACATAGAAATACTGATTAAGCGCGAAAAACAAACAGCTCAACAAGGAGAACAAAAACAAAACCAGCAGCGTTGGCAACTGAGTATGAAGCTAGATGTCGGAGATAACGGCGATGTGCTTGCAAAAATAAAGCTCATAAACAATCAATTGGATCTGAATCTTTATGCTTCTGATCAAGCGCTCAAAGATAAAGTCATCAACTTTTTACCCTACCTGAATAAACGCTTGGTTGCAGCGGGGTTGCAAATAAAACCCAATTGTTATGTTGGCAAAATACCTGACACGCTTTATAAAACTGATTTTCAGGTGGTACAAGCTTATGTTTAACAACGACAAACCGCTAAACAAGTCACACAATAAGCAACGGGCGGTAGCCCTTAAGTATCAGCAAAATAAAGGGCGGGCTAACAAAGCGAACGGCGCACCTAAAGTTGTCGCAAAGGGTCATGGCAGTGTTGCCGAAGAAATTATTGCTTTGGCACAAGCACACGGTGTACTTGTGCATCAAGATGACGAACTCAGTATGTTGCTCTCAACGCTCGATTTAGGGCAAGACATACCCGATGCCTTGTATCATGTGATAGCTGAGTTAATTGCGTTTTCTTATGTGCTACAAGGTAAGTTTCCGGAGAGTTGGCAAAACACGTTTGAAAAGATTGATTTTAAAGAATAGCGTTCGGCTTAGGTTTTTGATGGCATTATCCGTTCGTACTGAGTTGCTTTTGTATTGAGTTGTTTTTGTATTGCTCTTCAGTAGAAGACTAAAATCTTGCACTAAAACCAGCGTACCAAGTGCCCTCATAAAAAGCGCTATTGTAGACCCTTTCATCCACATCTAATGTCGAATAACCCAAATTAAGTTCGACTTTATCAGCTAAACCATACCCGAGTAACACACTATAACTATCAAAGTGGCTGTTAGTATCAAGGTTTGATGTTCCCCACCGAAACCCTAAATTAAATTCGCTCGACAATATTTGGCCAGAGGTACTAATAAAGGTGTCTGCTGTTTGCACGGCATTTGAGTTACTCACAATAAATACGCCAAGCTCAGCCTGCCATTGAGTATTCAACTCATCCAACCAATCGAGTCTTGGTATGTATTCATCTAGGTATGAATCAAGTAAATCAGGGAATAAGTCGAATGAATCTAGTTTTGGTTTAAGCGTGTACGTAAGTACCGAATGCGTTTCAGAAGAAAATGCAGCAGGTCGAAAAGTATTTGCATAGGTCTGACCGATATTTGTACTGGTTGAGCCCACATGCGATCCAGACCAAGAATCAAAGTTACCCAACCAATCTTGTTCGGAAACATCGTTGGTTATTTCACTAACATCCGAAGATTGCGCCCGCGCAATAATTAACAAACTTAAAAGTATGCAACTAGCTACATGCCAGCAAATTATTTTAATTTGTTTTAACGGACTTTTCTTCACTTTTATTCCTGTAGACTGATTGAGTGCAATGTGGTCATCAAGTACACATCAAACGCTTTGTAAAATGACCTAAAAGGGTGTAATCAATAATGGCACTTTGAGCACAATTTTTAAGTATTCAACTACATAAATATTATACAAATTAATACCTAAATAAAGAGAGTGTTATCTAAGGACCACTAAATTAAAGGGTAGGTAAAATGTTGGTTAAATTTCAAAACAAAAAAAATTTTGAGAATACTTATCACTATCAAAATACTCAATGCCACATGAGTATTTTGATAGTGATAAGTATTCTCTAGACAGAGCGGAACACAAAAAGAGTAAGCTATAAGAGCAGGTGATGGCTTTTAAGGGAAGGTTGATAAAAAGAAACCCCGTTTGCATAAACAAACAGGGCGTCTAAAAAGCCAGTCAGGCGCTAACGTTGACTAGCAGGGTCTAATCTTAAGTGGCTATGTTCTTAGACTTCGAAGGCCTGTTTCACATTACGCCTTTTCAGCTTCGGCTTCAGGTACCGCATCTTCTGGATTTACAGTTTTGCTTAAGAGCAATTCGGCTCTGATCTTACCTTCAATCTCGTCAGCCATATCAGTATGCTCTTTTAAGTATTTCACTACGTTTGCTTTACCTTGGCCTATGCGGTTGCCAGAGTAGCTGTACCATGCACCTGCTTTTTCAACCATCTTGAGCTTGACGCCAAGGTCAATAAGCTCAGCCTGCTTACAAATACCTTCGCCATACATAATTTGGAATTCAGCTTGTTTGAACGGTGGTGCAACTTTGTTTTTAACCACTTTAACCCGCGTCTCGTTACCCACAACTTCGTCGCCGTCTTTTATCGCGCCTATGCGGCGAATATCGAGCCTGACTGATGAGTAAAACTTAAGTGCGTTACCGCCAGTTGTAGTCTCTGGGTTCCCGAACATTACGCCGATTTTCATCCGAATTTGGTTGATAAAAATAACTAAAGTGTTAGAGCGTTTGATGTTACCCGTTAGCTTACGCAGCGCTTGCGACATTAAGCGCGCTTGCAAACCAACGTGGGAGTCACCCATGTCACCTTCAATTTCTGCACGAGGCGTGAGTGCTGCAACAGAGTCAACAATGACAACGTCTACTGCGGCCGAGCGCACCAGCATGTCACAAATTTCTAGTGCTTGCTCACCGGTATCGGGTTGAGATACAAGTAAATCGTCGATGTTTACGCCAAGCTTTTCAGCATATACTGGGTCTAGCGCGTGCTCAGCATCAACGAAGGCGCAAGTTTTGCCCTTTTTCTGAGCTTCGGCTATTACTTGCAATGTTAAGGTAGTTTTACCTGAAGACTCTGGCCCGTAAATTTCAACCACACGGCCGCACGGTAAACCGCCTATGCCGAGCGCGATGTCGATACTTAAAGAACCTGTTGAAATGGATTCGATGTCCAGAGCCTTGTTGTCGCCTAGACGCATAATTGTGCCTTTGCCGAACTGCTTCTCAATTTGTCCTAATGCTGCGGTTAGCGCTTGATTTTTTTTATCGTTCACAATAAATGTCCTGTTTTGTTATTCGTTTTTGCTTTGCAGCAAATTAAGAGCTTGGTTCTGGCTGCTAGGCCATTGTGCTCGGCGTTATGTTACTTATACGTTCACGCTAAGTTTATTCCCAATAAAGAAAATAGCCTTAGCAGAAATAAGAATCCGCCTTAAGCATGCAATCATTTATATCGCAAGTATACTGTATGATTATACAGTTTCAACCAGTATTTTTGATTTTTTCACCAGCGCTTGTTTTTATTGAATTTATAAGCGTGAAAATTAGCAATTATTGAGTAGGCCATACAGTATCGTACGCTGTAACTCTGGTGTAATACTGTATAAGTAATGATGAGTATGTTAACAAACTCAATTTGGATTAGTCTGCTAGACCTTGGATCAGTTTTTCGAGGCTCAATACAATCGCCTGCTCTCTAACGAGTTGCCTGTCGCCAGAAAAACGGCGATTGAATGTGGTGGTTCCCTGAGGCCCTGCAATCGCAAACCATACTAAACCGACAGGCTTTGAGTCTGTGCCGCCGCCAGGGCCAGCTACGCCACTTATCGAAACACAATAGTCTGCATTAGCTGATTGCTTGCCGCCCTCTGCCATTTCTATCACAACTTCACAAGACACTGCGCCAAAACGCGACAAGGTATCCTCTTTGACGCCCACCATATTGCGCTTAGCGGCGTTTGAATAGGTTACCCAAGACTGATTAAACCAAGCAGAAGACCCCGCTATCTCGGTAATAGCATAAGCAACGCCGCCGCCAGTACAAGACTCAACTGACGCAACGGTTACCCCTCGAGCAAGCAGAAGGTCGCCAAGCGTTTGTGCTAACTCATTTTTTTGGTCTAAGCTGAAGTTTATCAATACTACGCCTTTTTAGTTTGGGCTATTTGCCATAGAATATGGCGCTATAAACAATAATGGTGAAAGCTATTGCGTTGAGCAAAAAGCCTAACAAATCGCCTTTGTAAGTACAATAATAAGAATAACTGCCGCTATGCAAAAAAAGACGCAAATAAAACAACAAGACAAGTCGAATAAACCCGCAAATACCCCAATGATGACTCAGTACTTAAAAATAAAAGCTGAGCACCCTGACATTCTGTTGTTTTATCGAATGGGCGATTTTTACGAGCTATTTTTTGACGATGCTAAAAACGCGGCCCATTTACTCAATATATCGCTCACCGCGAGGGGTAAATCAAATGGCGATCCTATTCCAATGGCCGGTGTGCCTTATCATGCCGCAGAAAACTACTTAGCTAAACTGGTCAAACTAGGCCAGTCGGTTGCAATATGCGAACAGGTAGGCGACCCAGCAACATCAAAAGGACCCGTAGAGCGCAAAGTGGTGCGCATTATTACTCCTGGCACCATTACCGACGAAGCCTTACTAGACGAGCATAAAGAGTCCATTTTAGCGGCGGTATATCAACAAAAAGACAACTACGGCATTGCTTATATCGAACTTGCCTCTGGCCGTTTTAGTATGTTTGACTGTCAGTCTGAGCAAGCACTACTTGCAGGTTTATCGCGCATCAAACCCACCGAGCTATTGTATCCGGAAGGTTGCAGTTTTGTACACTTGCTAAGTCATTACACCGGCAAACGTAAGCGAGCAGTATGGGAATTTGATCGACAAACCGCTATTAGTAAACTCAACCAACAGTTTGGCACGCTCAACCTTGATGGCTTTGGCATAAATGTGAACAGTACCGGTATTTGCAGCGCAGGTTGTGTACTGCAATATGTGAACGAAACGCAACGTACCCAACTCATTCACATTACCCAAATAAGCCAAGACAGCCTGCACAATAGCTTGCAAATGGATGCCGCAACCCAACAAAATCTAGAGCTCACCCGAAACCTGTCAGGCGGGCAACAAAACACGTTATTAAGTGCAATAGACAAAACCTCGAGCAGCATGGCATCTCGATTATTACAGCGCTATTTGCATCGCCCAACAACCGATGTAAAAGAGATTAACCATCGTCACAGCATCGTCAATGCTATTTTGAATGCCAGCAATATCAATGTATTAAATGAGCTTCAGGAGCAACTGCATACTATTGGTGATTTAGAGCGCGTACTCGCGAGAGTCGCTTTAAGAAGCGCCCGTCCAAGAGACTTTTCGCGCCTTGCCACCGCACTTGCTAGTTTGCCCGAACTGCAAGCTTCGCTAAATGAACTTGGCAACCCAAGCAACTCAAATGATATTGGAAAATATCAAACTAATATTGGTGAGTATCAAACACTCGCAGACTTGCTCGACAGCGCGATTATTGATAACCCCCCAGTCGTGCTCAGAGATGGCGGTGTTATTAAACCGCAATATAGCGCCGAACTTGACCAATTAAGAGACCTTGCCGATGGCGCAACTGGTTACTTAAAAGCCCTCGAAGAGAGAGAGAAAGAGCGCACAGGCATTGCCACATTAAAAGTGAACTACAACAAAGTGCATGGCTTTTATATTGAAGTAAGCCGGGCCAATAGCAATCAAGTACCCGCTGACTATATTCGCCGGCAAACCTTAAAGAATAACGAACGCTACATTATTCCTGAGTTAAAAGAGCACGAAGATAAAGTGCTAACGAGTCAAAGCCGAGCCTTGGCTTTAGAAAAGAAATTGTATGATGAGCTTTTTGATAAAATAATGCCGTCGTTGTCTGAGCTAATGCGAAGCGCCGCATACATAGCAAAGCTCGATGTGCTCACAAACTTTGCGGAACGCGCAAACGCGCTCGACCTGCATCAACCGTCTTTAGTTTCAGAAAATAAACTGAGCTTTAATAATGGCCGCCATTTGGTGGTTGAACAAGTCATGTCGACGCCGTTTATCGCCAACCCTTTATTGCTCGACGATAAACGGCGCATGCTCATGGTGACCGGCCCCAACATGGGCGGCAAAAGCACCTACATGCGACAAACTGCGCTTATTGTTATACTGAGCTATATAGGCTGTTTTGTACCAGCAAATGATGCCCAAATAGGTCCTATCGATCAAATTTTTACGCGTATAGGTGCCGCCGACGACTTGGCCTCAGGACGCTCTACTTTTATGGTAGAGATGACAGAAACCGCTAACATCATGCACAATGCAACGGCAAACAGCCTAGTATTAATGGATGAAATTGGTCGCGGCACCAGCACCTTTGATGGCCTATCGCTTGCTTGGGCCTGCGCCCAACAATTGGCCGACCAAACCCAGAGCTTCACATTGTTTGCCACGCATTACTTTGAACTCACTGAGCTCGCTAAACAATTTAGTACGGTAGAAAATGTGCATGTTACAGCGCTTGAGCATAACGATGATATTAAGTTTATGCACAAAGTTGAGCAAGGTGCGGCGAGTGGCAGTTTTGGCTTGCAAGTAGCGAAGTTGGCGGGCGTGCCTAAACCGGTAATAGATTTAGCTAAGCACAAACTGCAGCAGCTTGAAACCCAAGAAGCAATGAATCAGTCAGACAACTTAAAAACTATTCAAGGAACAGCTAATGCTAAAACAAAGAAAAGCTCAACGCCGAAGCACCCTCGTGAAGAGCAACTTAGCATCCCACTCGACGAGCCACATTGGTTAGAACAAACATTAACGCATCTCGATTTAGATTCGCTTTCACCCCGTGAAGCACAGGACCTACTATACAAATTGCAAAAGAAGGTCAAAACGCAATAGTTGATTTAAAAGGTCAAACACAAATTCAGGCCTAAAAATACAAATACTGATTTACTCATAGGGGGTAAACTAGGTATACTATTTATCCAACAAAAGGCGGTGTTCTAACCGCCTTATTTGTGTCTAATAGTGCACCTTTTGTCATCACTAAAAGCTAGGTCAAACAACAATCTAGCCATAAGTTAGCAGCAAAACACACAGGCACACCTCAACAACTCAATATGCTAGGAACAAAATGACCAATTATATTTTCGTCACCGGTGGTGTAGTTTCATCATTGGGTAAAGGCATTGCTGCAGCATCGCTTGCCGCTATTCTTGAAGCTCGCGGATTAAACGTTACCATGCTGAAACTCGACCCTTATATAAACGTTGACCCTGGCACCATGAGCCCCATTCAGCACGGTGAAGTATTTGTTACCGACGACGGCGCTGAAACCGACCTCGACTTAGGCCACTACGAGCGTTTTATTCGCACCCGCATGAGCAAACGTAATAACTTTACCACGGGCAGAGTATACGAAGAGGTGATTAAACGCGAGCGTCGCGGCGACTACTTAGGCGCAACCATTCAGGTTATTCCGCATATTACTAACGAAATTAAACGTCGCGTTATTGCGGGTGCCGAAGGCTACGAAGTCGCGATTGTAGAAATTGGCGGTACAGTGGGTGATATTGAATCACAACCCTTTATTGAGGCTATTCGTCAGTTAGGAACTGAAATTGGCCGCGACCGCACCATGTTTATGCACCTGACTTTGGTGCCGTTTTTAGCGGCGTCGGGCGAAGTGAAAACAAAACCTACTCAACATTCAGTTAAAGAGCTCCGCAGCGTTGGTATCCAGCCGGATATTTTGGTGTGTCGCTCTGAAGTAGCACTTCCGGCAAACGAGCGCAGTAAAATTGCGCTTTTCACCAATGTTAACGAAAAAGCCGTTATCTCATTAAGAGACGCTGACAGTATCTACCGCATCCCCGCAGGGTTAAAAGCCCAAGGCATGGACGAGCTAGTGGTTAAACGCTTCGGCTTTGATTGTCCAGAAGCCGACCTCACTGAATGGGAACAAGTACTCTACGCTGAGTCAAACCCAGTTGGTGAAGTCAACATAGGCATGATAGGTAAATACGTCGAGCTACCCGACGCCTACAAATCGATTAACGAAGCGCTTAAACATGCAGGCTTAAAAAATCGATTTACGGTTAATATTCACTATGTTGACTCACAAGATATCGAATCAAAAGGCTCGCACATTTTAGCAGAGCTTGATGCCATACTCGTGCCTGGCGGCTTTGGTGAACGTGGTATAGAAGGCAAAATTGCCGCGGCCAAATATGCGCGCGAAAACGATGTACCCTATTTAGGTATTTGTTTGGGGATGCAAGTAGCCTATATCGAATTTGCTCGCAACGTTGCAGGCATGGAAAACGCCAACAGCACCGAATTTGACCCCGACACGCCCTACCCTGTGGTTGGTCTGATAACCGAATGGTTAGATGCCGACGGCAGTAAAGAGATCAGAGATGTTTCGACCGACTTAGGTGGTACTATGCGTTTGGGCAGTCAAAAATGTCACTTATTGGCTGACTCAAAAGTAGCAACAAGCTATGGTGCAACTGAAATATTTGAGCGCCATCGCCACCGCTACGAGGTAAATAATAACTTGCGTGACGAAATAGAAAAAGCCGGTTTAACCGTAAGCGGCTTATCAAGTGATAAAGCGCTCGTGGAAGTGATTGAATTAGAAAACCACCCATTTTTTGTGGCAGGGCAATTTCACCCTGAGTTTAATTCGACGCCGCGCGACGGGCACCCTTTGTTTACTGGATTTATTGCCGCCGCGGGCGAATATCATAAATCAGGACGCTAAAAACAGTATTTACTTTATGCATATAGTCATTAAGGTTACAAACTTAAGCGAACATAAAATTCGGCAGATAATTAGACTGAGTCAAAACTAGATAACCAAGACTTTTGCATAAAGCCAATTAACATTACAAACAAAAAAGGAAAACCAATGGCCAAAATTAGCCGAATTGTTGGACGTGAAATTTTAGATTCTAGAGGTAACCCAACGGTAGAAGCCGATGTGTATTTAGAATGTGGGGCGATGGGCCGAGCTGCTGCTCCTTCAGGCGCATCTACCGGCTCACGCGAAGCCTTGGAATTGCGCGACGGCGATAAAGCACGCTACTTAGGTAAAGGGGTTCTAAAAGCAGTTGCCGCAATCAACGATAAAATTGCATCTGTTGTGACAGGCCTTGACGCTAACGAACAAGCTACTGTTGACCAAGCCATGCTTGATTTAGACGGTACCGAAAACAAAGAAAACCTAGGCGCCAACGCCATTTTAGCGGTGTCTTTAGCAGTAGCAAAAGCCCAAGCGATAAGCGCCGGCAAGCCTTTGTACGCGCATATTGCTGACCTAAACGGAACGCCTGGGCAATACTCTATGCCAGTGCCAATGATGAACATTATCAACGGTGGCGAACATGCCGACAATAACGTTGATATTCAAGAGTTTATGGTGCAGCCAGTGGGCGCTAAAAGCTTTTCAGAAGCTTTACGTATGGGCGCAGAAATTTTCCATAGCTTAAAGAAAGTATTAAATGCAAAAGGCTTGAATACTGCTGTAGGTGACGAAGGCGGCTTTGCACCTAACCTAACCTCAAACGCAGAAGCCTTGTCAGTAATTGTGACAGGGGTTGAAAATGCGGGTTATAAAATGAATGACGACATTACACTGGCGCTTGATTGTGCCGCGTCTGAGTTTTATAAAGACGGCCAGTACGTGCTAGGCGGTGAAAACAAGTCATTCGATTCAAATGGTTTTAGCGACTACCTTGCCGACTTAACTGACAAGTACCCTATTGTGTCTATCGAAGATGGCTTAGACGAAAGCGATTGGGACGGCTGGGCGTATTTAACAAAAATCCTTGGCGATAAAGCGCAGCTTGTAGGTGACGATTTGTTCGTGACCAACACCAAAATACTCAAGCGCGGTATCGACAACGGCGTAGGCAACAGTATTTTGATTAAGTTTAATCAAATTGGCTCACTTACCGAAACGCTTAACGCAATCAAAATGGCAAAAGACGCAGGCTTTACCGTGGTGATTTCACACC
>CAZXTD010000120.1:0-13355 GCA_964643575.1 uncultured Glaciecola sp.
AAAAAATTAAAGCGGACATTGCCAAGAGCGTGCAACGCCGCTTAATTTGGTGTTAGCAGTACAATATTTGACATTGCGTGCGGTTAAGCGTACGCTTTTGTTTGGAGGTACTTATGACTACATTAACTGCGACAGAAGCTCGTGCAAATTTATATCGTGTAATAGATGAAACTGCTGAATCTCATATCCCAGTGAAAATAACGAGCAAACGAAACAACGCCGTTCTACTCTCTGAAAAAGATTGGGATGCAATTCAAGAGACCTTATACCTCTTGTCGGTGCCAGGAATGAGGGAATCAATAAAAGAGGGTATGGAAACTGACTTATCAGATTGCTCAGAGGAATTAGATTGGTGACATGGAAAGTTGTCTATACCAAACAAGCACAAAAAGATGCTAGAAAGCTCGCTAGCAGCGGTCTAAAAAGCAAAGCAAAAGTCTTACTAAATATAATTGAAAAAGATCCGTATACTAGCCCCCCATCATTTGAAAAGTTAGTTGGAGACCTTGCTGGTGCCTTCTCACGAAGAATTAATATTCAACATAGGTTGGTTTATCAAGTTTATGAAGAAGAGAAAGTAGTTAAAGTTCTGCGTCTGTGGAGTCACTATGAGTGAATCGACTGCTAACAAAAAAATTGAAGACGGATTAAAGTTCCCCCGCTTTAGTAGACACCTCCAACTAACTGGAGATGGCCAATGCTAAAAGGATGCTTATGAAGAATATGGCGTGGATATTTATATTACTTGCTCACTCCTCGGTCGCCTCTGTCGAAAAGCTATGCCCTGAAGTTGTAAGTAAAGGCGAAGGGCATTGGCCTATTTCTGAATCGAAATTTAATATTGAGAATGCGATTAAGGCTAAAAAAAATCTAAATAAAACGCTGAATAAAATGGAGACTCATTCAACTCCATTGACATTGAAGAGCAGTATTGGACTGTATAGTGAAGTCAAAAATGACCTAATTATGATTGAAGGCTATATTCTTCGAGCGCAAGCACTAGATTCAATGGCGAACGGTGACAACAGTGCTTCAGTGAAAAATTGGTGTAAGTTTTTTGAAACACAAGCAGTGGTCTGGCATTAATGCATAACAAGAAAATCAAAGTGGGTATTGCCAAGATCAGGAAGCGATGCTTAATTTACTGTTAACTTTGAAATGAAATTTATCTATATTCTATTAGCGTTGTCCTCTTTTTCTTCTCAGTCGGTTGAGAGTGTATGTTATGGGACGACATCAAATGGATCTTTGAAAGATGGAGTTCAATTACCAAGTGAGGGGAAAAATTTCGAAGGCTACAGTTCGATTGCTGCACTTGCGGGAAGAACTTATGTGCATACATCTGTCCGAGATATTGTTATCAATGCATATAAACGACTTGAGAGAGCTGAGCCTAACAAAGTTTATAAGTACGCTGAAACCGGTTTTGAGGAAGGTGGCGAATTTAAACCACATAAAACACACCGAAATGGCCTTTCTGTCGATTTTATGACTCCTGTCCTCGATGAAAACAAAATATCAGTCCATCTGCCAACTCACCCATTCAACAAGTTTGGCTATGACATTGAATTTGACGATGATGATAAATATAAAGAGTATTCGATAGACTATATTGCGTTAGCTGCCCACATTGTAACCTTACACAAAGAGTCTAAAAAAATGGGCTTTGAGCTTTGGCGTGTCATATTTGATCCGCGATTACAAACTAAGCTCTTCAACACTAAATACGGCGACTATTTGAAAGCTAATATTCAGTTTTCTAAAAAACGTTCGTGGGTAAGGCATGACGAACATTATCATGTCGACTTTTTAGTACCGTGTAAATGAACGCAAATAAAGTAAATGAAGATGGACAATTGCGAAGAGCGCGCGCACTTGCCGCTTACTAGCGCGCTAGCTATCTGTAGGGAAGCTTGATGACGGTCGTTTTAAGTGAGTACAATTCAGACTGGCAAGATATGTTTGAAGCGGAAAAGTCGCATTTACTGAGTATTATTGGTGATTTGTTGTGCGGCTCAGTAGAGCATGTTGGTAGTACATCTGTTACTGGGATGATTGCTAAGCCGGTAATAGATATCATGTTTGGCGTTAATAGTTTAGAAGACGCTAGTTCCGCCATTGTTAGGCTAGTCGAAAATGGATATTGTCACTACCCTTATAAACCTGAGGTCATGCATTGGTTTTGTAAGCCATCACCAGAGTTTAGAACTCACCATTTGCATCTTGTGCCTTATGAAAGTAATTTGTGGAACGACCGACTGAATTTTAAAGAAGCCTTAAAAACAAATAAAACCTACTTTGACAAATATCGCGAATTGAAGCAAAAGTTAGCGAATACTGTTGGATCTGATAGAGAGCTATACACACAACTCAAAGGGCCATTTATACAGAAGGTTTTAAATGATATCGATAACTAAATGCCTTAAGCGGATTTTAATAAGACCTACCGAAACCGCTTGTTTCAATAGTTTAGCGTACAAAGACGGTCTCGTAAAAGCAGCAAATTACTCATCTAGAGCAACAAAAAAACAATTAATTAGCCACTGCGCTATCATTTTTAAATGATAACGATTATTATTTAGCTTTCGAGTGGCTTTGTTCAATATCAAGTCATACAAATATTCTTCAGAATAGAGCGGCTAAGTATTTATGACACTTTGGGACTTACCAAAAAATTCAAACGCACAAGTAACGGGCCTAAACGATGCGCTGCTTGCAAATTTGCGCCTGCGCTTAAATGAAATGGGCTTTGTGCCAGGTGAAATGCTCAGATGCATGAAGCGTAGTCCTTTTAATGGCCCGCTTGTGGTACAAATTCAAGACTGCGTTTATTCCATTGATAAACAGCTAGCACAACACATCGACGTGTCGCACTAAGCCATTTTATGACAAAGCGTATTATCCTTGTTGGCAAGCCAAATTCTGGTAAAAGCTTGCTATTTAATCAGCTCACCGGCCTCAAACAAAAAGTTGCTAACTTTCCGGGAGTAACGGTAGAGCTCAAATCAGGTAAGTTTGATGAATTTGAACTAGTTGATTTTCCCGGCACGTACTCGCTAGCGTCTATCTCGACTGACGAAAGTTTAGCAATTGAGCAGCTTCGTTTGGCGATGCAAGACGAATCTACTGCCCTTGTAGTGTGTAACCTTGATGGCACCAAAATTGAGCGTTCACTTGTATTTGCCTTGCAAGTGCAGCAGCTTGCTATGGCTAGCGGTAAGAGCGTTGTATTTGTTGTCAATATGATGGATGAACTCATGCGTTTTGGGCATACCATCGACATGCAAGTGTTGTCGGAGCAGCTCGGCGCGCCGGTTTATGGCTTGTCTGCTAAATCCTTAATAGGGGTAAGCGAATTTACCGCCGCACTTAAGCAACACGCCGCCGAACCAGAAAAAATTACCAATAAGCAGCTTGTGCTTGGCAATACAGAAACGCTCGCACTGGCAAAAACAATCGCAAAGCAACACGCTATTTCGCAAGATATCGTACTAAAAAAACAAAACAGTATAGATGCATTTTTGTTGAACAATATTGCTGGCGGTATTGTGTTTTTGTTAATTATGTTCTTTTTGTTTCAAAGCATTTTTACTTGGGCAACGCCCTTAATGGACGGCGTAGAAACCACCATTACTTATGGCGCACATTGGGTCACTTCAGTATTGCCTGCAGGCGTTGTTAGCGACTTTGTGAACGATGCCTTGTTTGGTGGGGTCGGCGCCTTTTTGGTCTTTGTGCCTCAAATTATGGTGTTAACCCTAATAATCGGCTTGTTAGAAGACAGCGGTTATCTTGCTAGAGCAGCTCTAATTTGCCACAAACCTTTAAGTATTTTTGGTTTGTCGGGGCGCAGTTTTATTCCTTATTTGTCGGGGCATGCTTGCGCTATTCCCGCTATTTTAGCTGCCAGAACAATTGAATCACCTCGAAAGCGCTTGATTACGATGGTAACTGTGCCATTAATGTCATGCTCGGCTCGTTTGCCGGTGTATGCCTTGCTAATTGCGGTATTGATACCCGACGATCGCTTTTTAGGCGGATGGGTCAGTTTGCAAGGCGCCGTGTTTTTTGCACTCTATTTTGGTGGCATTGTCACAGCGCTAGTGGTGAGTAAATTGCTTAGTACCTTTTTGGAAAAAGCAGAACAACAAAGCGAATTACCTTTTATTCTCGAGCTTCCCACATACCGTTTACCCCATTGGCGCCCACTGTTTTACAAAACAATGAACAGCGCTAAACAATTTATTATGCGTGCTGCTCCTATTATATTTACTGTTTCGGTTGTGATTTGGGTATTAGGCTACTTCCCTAATAACGGCGATTTATCTAGCTCATTTTTAGCTTCGGTTGGACAGTTTTTGGAGCCTATTTTTGCCCCCATGGGTTTAGATTGGCGCTATGGCGTAGCGATACTGGTTTCGTTTTTGGCACGTGAAGTTTTTGTTGGTGTATTAGGTACGCTATTTAGCATTGAAAATGCTGAAGAGAATATGCAGGGCCTCGCAGCTCAATTACAAGCTGATGGATTTACCTTTGCCTCTGGCATCGCGCTACTTGCGTTTTACGTGATTGCTTTGCAATGTGTCGCGACGGTGGCAACGCTTAAAGGCGAAACCGCGAAAACTCGCTATTCTTGGGGAATATTTGCTGGCTATGGCTTGCTTGCATACGCAGTAAGTATGAGCGTTTATGCCGTTTTAGCGTAAACCAATTGTGCAAGTATGGTCTAAACATTGTCATTTACCTTATTGTTAATTTCGCTTACCCTGTGTGGGTTTTGAGATTAACAATAAGAAGAATTAAAAAATGAAGCAATGCGCGTTCTTGACCACCGATAATCTAGAAGAGTTCTTTGTTTACGACGACCTTGTAAAGCCGCATTTAGCCAACCTAGGCTGGGCCGTGACCGACGTGTCGTGGCATGACGAAAATGCAAATTATGACCAGTTTGACGTCGTAGTAGTGCGCAGCACATGGGATTATCAGGAGCATCCAGCTGAATTTGTTAAAACCCTCGAAAAAATTGAAGCGTCCAGCGCTCAGCTTCAAAACCCATTTGAATTACTTAGTTGGAACTTCTCAAAAGATTATTTGCGCGATTTAAATGAAAAAGGCGTCCCTATTTTACCCACTATTTGGCTGGATGAATTTGATAGCACAGCCATTTTAGAAGCTTTCAGTCACTTTAAAACCCACGAAATCATTATCAAACCTGTGGTGAGTGCAAATGCTGATTTTACGTATCGTTTAACGCAAGAAGACTTTTTGTTTGAACAGCAGTCTATCAAACAGGCGCTCGGCACAAGGCCTATTATGGTGCAAGCTTTCGAAAAGAGCATTGTGGATGCGGGAGAATATTCTTTGTTTTATTTTGCGGGCGAATACAGTCATACAATTAATAAGCGTCCAGCTTCAGGTGACTTTAGAGTGCAAGAGGAGCACGGCGGCGAACTAGCAAGTGTCTCTGCCAGCTCTCATATGCTGCATCTTGCCCAAAACACCATAGAAGCACTTCCTACGTCAGCCTTTTATGCTCGCATAGATATGCTTGACACCGACAAAGGCCTAGCCATTATTGAAGTAGAATTAATCGAACCTTCGCTCTACTTTAATATGGACGAAAATTCTGCGCGGGTATTCGCTGAGGCGATAAACGCTCTATAATACACTTGCTCGTCAATTGAGAAGGAAAGCAAACGTGTCAAATCAGATTATTAATGTTGCCCTCGCGCAAATTGCGCCTGTGTGGTTAGACCGAGAAGCAAGCACGCAAAAAGTGATGCAAGCTATTACCGAGGCGGCTGACAAAGGCGCAGAATTAGTCACTTTTGGTGAGTGCTTATTGCCAGGTTATCCGTTTTGGTTAGAACTGACGGGTGGCGCAGCGTTTAATTCGCCTAAACAAAAGCTTATTCATTCGCATTATCTTGAACAAGCTATCAATATTGAACGAGGCGATTTAGACGATATTTGCACCTTATCGAAACAGCGCAGCATTGCTGTTGTACTAGGTATTGCCGAGCGAGCAAGCGATCGCGGCGGTCATACTATTTATTGTTCTTTAGTGTATATCAATGCCCAAGGGCAAATTCAAAATGTACACAGAAAGCTCATGCCCACTTACGAAGAGCGTCTTGCTTGGGGGCCAGGAGACGGGCACGGTTTACGTACTTTCCCCATTAAAGACTTTACAATGGGTGCCCTTAACTGCTGGGAAAACTGGATGCCTTTGGCGCGCGCTGCCCTGTACGGTCAAGGCGAAGACTTACATATTGCCAGTTGGCCAGGCGGTGAACACAACACTCACGACATAACACGCTTTGTCGCAAAAGAAGGAAGAAGCTTTGTGGTATCGGTATCAGGCTTAATGCGTAAACAAGATTTCCCGCAAAACACGCCATCGCTTGAAGAGATACTCGATAACGCAAAAAACACACTAGCCAGCGGTGCATCGTGCGTAGCAGCGCCAGACGGTTCTTGGATTTTAGAGCCCCAAATAGGCATGGAAGGTGTGTTTGTAGTCGAACTTGACCATCAGCTAGTGCGCCAAGAGCGGCAAAATTTTGACCCTGTAGGTCATTATTCACGACCCGACGTAACTCAGCTTACTGTGAATAGAACGCGTCAATCTACGGTCACGTTTATTGACAAGTAAGCGCAAAAAACTCGGTTATTTGAGTTTATCGGGGTTGAAGTGGTGGCCGAGCTTGTTGGTTTTTGTGCGTAAATAGTGCTTGTTGTCGTTGGTCACACCATGGTCAATAGGTTTTCGTGAAGCTATTTTAATGCCCATTTCTTCGAGCGCGGCGACTTTTTTAGGGTTGTTGGTCATAATTTCGACTTGGCTTATTTCAAGCGTATCAAGAATAACCTTACAAATAGCGTAGTCGCGCATATCTGCATCAAATCCTAAGTGTTCGTTAGCTTCTACAGTATCCATGCCCGCATCTTGCAGGCTGTAGGCTTTAATCTTATTAAGCAGGCCAATACCCCGGCCTTCTTGGCGCAAATAAAGTAAAACGCCATGTCCTTGTTTAACAATGTTTTCAAGTGCTTTTTCTAGCTGGAAGCCGCAATCGCATCGGGTACTAAAAAGGGCATCGCCGGTTAGGCACTCTGAATGAATTCGAATAGGCACTGCACTATCTGCTTCCCAGTTTCCATAGGAAAGCGCTACGTGCTCTTGGTTATTGCTGTTATCAATAAAGCCATGGATAACAAAAACACCATAGCGGGTAGGGAGTTTTGCTTGGCTAATAAATTGAAATCGGGGTGTGTTAGATGTCATTAATATCTGCTTAAAATCTCAGAGTAAGCCCTCAATGGGGATTATTCTGCAAAATACAATGCTCATAGGTGCTTTCATTGCTTGTATGAGGCGCGAACAAGTCAAATACGTAGATTAACATTTTTTAGGCTAGTTTATTGTTATCTAGCTCAGAATAATTTTCGTAGGTCGCTAGCGGTTCTGGTTTGGCAATACAATAACCTTGTGCAAAGTCGACGCCTAGTTTGCCTATTTGAACCATAATTTCAGGCGTTTCGACAAACTCAGCAACGGTCTTAATTTTCATGGCCTCAGCCACATCGCGAATAGAGGTCACCATTGCCAAATCAATTGGGTCGTTAAGAATATCCCGAATAAAATTACCGTCTATTTTCACAAAATCTACCGGCAAGTGTTTTAAATACGAATAACTAGAGAAGCCGCTACCAAAATCATCTAGGGCAAAAGTGCAGCCTAGTTTCTTAAATTCTTGCATAAACTCAATGGCGTCTTTCATTTTGATAATTGCCATTGTTTCGGTTATTTCAAAGCAAATTTTATTGTGCGGGATGTGGTACTTTTCAAAGGCGTGTAGCAAGAAATACTTAAAATCATCGTCTGAGAGTGATATCCCAGACAGGTTGATGTTGGCCTTGCCTAAGCTGTCGATAAAGTGTTTATTATCAGATAGCCATTTAAAATAAGTCTCAACCACCATTTTGTCGATTTTGTGACTAATATTGGCTTTTTCAGCGCTAGGCATAAAGAACTCTGGTGCTACTAAATCGTTGTCTTGGGTACGCAGCCTCACTAAAATCTCGTAATATTCGTGTTTGTCAGCTTTATTGAGCGCGCGGTAGTGTTGGTAGAAGAGCTCGAGTTTATTTTCTTTTAGCGCGCTTTTCACTTCATTCACCCAAAACAGGTCGCGTTTATAGCTAGAGTGCATGCTCATATCTGGCGAGTAGATGTGAATTTTGTCTCGCCCGCTTTCTTTGGCAATTAAACAAGCCGTATCAGCAAAACTCAAGAGCTCTTCAGCACTTGGGATAGTTTCGTCATACGGTGCAATACCAATGCTTACGCTTTGCGTAAATAAGTGCCTGTCCCACTTAAAATCAAAACCGCGTACCTGCTCTAACAGTTTGCTGGCAAGTTTGCGCAGCTCGTTGCTGTTTTCGAAGTTTACTAATAAACCAAACTGGTCTGCGCTTAACCGCGCAAATGGATATTTGTCGCTAACCACATCGAACAAGACATGAGAAAGCTCTTTTATAAAAATGTCGCCTGCAGAATGTCCGCAAGTATCATTAATGACCTTAAATTGGTCTACGTCTAAAAATATGAGCGCAAACTTTTCAGGTTCTTCATCAAATTTCGCGATACGTTCATTCATTAATTGCAAAAAATATCGACGATTGAATAAACCGGTTAGTTGGTCGTGGGTGTTGAGATATTGCAGGTTAATCTGATGTAGGCGGCGCTCGGTAATGTCGAATAAGCTACCAAAGTGCAATGTATTGTCGCTGACTTTTTTTAACTGACATGAGATAGAAAACCAAAACTCTCCGCCATCTCCGCGTTTTCCTTTGGCCTCTTTGCCTAGTACTGTTTGCTGTATGCTTAGCTCGCCTAGTAGTAACTCAGCTTCTCTTGGGTCGGTAAAAAAGCTCGATAGGTTTTTATTGTGCTTTATAAAATCATCACTGTCGTTATAACCAAACAAAGAGCAAACGGCAGGGTTAACATGGATTAAATCACCATTGGGGGCTGCCGTATACAGGCCTTCTGCAGCGTGTTGGAAAAGGTCGTTATATTGTTGTAAGTCGGCAATTTGTTTACCCTGAGACTTACTCCGTTTGGCTTGAATAGACTGCTCGCGGCTTATAATGGCAACGCCAATCAACATTACACCCAAACAGATAAATGCAAAGGGATAAGGTGCGGTAAAAGAAAGGTGTCCGGTACTGTTGAAAAAGCTTATTAACTCAATAAGCCCAACCATACACAAAGCAATCCAACCTGAAAAATAAATGGCTGCGCTGCGCAAATCTACTGCTTTACGATATACAAGCACAGCAACAATTTTGCTTGTAAAAAAGATACAGGCAAAGACCATTAGCCCAACAAGTTGATAAAAATCACTTAGTATAAAAATGCCGACAAGTGGTGCTAGTAATAAAAGATAATGCGAACGTAGCCATAAATCAGACATAGGCTCAAATACAATACGGGTAATTTTTATTGCCGCAAATAGCGTCACCACTAGTGCTAAGGCTGTTAGTTCGGCGGTCATCGAGGGCAGCATAAAAAGAGAGGATAAAATGCCTTCTGCGCTTAACATGGTTGTCATTGCGGCTGTCGCAAATACGCAAAACCAGAAACGAGCAGGCGCGTTTCTGAGGATATAGGTGAGCAAAAAATAGGTAGCCAATAAGGCTAGACCGCCGGTCATTGCGCCGAGTAAGATAAGTCTAACGCCGGCTTCTTCGGTATACACCTCTGTTTGCCAAAGCTCTAAGGGCACAAGCGTATGGCCGTCGTCCTGCACTCTAACGTAAACTGTGAAAGTAGATTCGGCCCTTGAGATGAGATTCATCTTAAAGCCTTTACGGCTGATGTAACTGGTGGTGTTTTCGTCAGATTGCAAACGGGCACTTTGGACTATGCGCCCCTGCTCATCAAGCAGGTACGCGTCTACTTTATCAACAAACACACTGCCCGCTATTAAGGTTAAAAGATGGTTGCGCGTAGAATTATTTTGAATATTAAAACGCATCCACATGGCAGAATTGGGCGGTATACTCGCAAATGCTTTGTAGCTTTGCCAATCGGTAAGTTGCTGTACGTCAGATAAAAGAAGGTCTTCTTTAGTAATATGGAACTCAGAATGCGTATTGAGATTAATAGCACTCTCAAAGTAAGCGTCTACAGAATGCGCGACAGTTTTGCTTTGTGCATGACAAAAGAAAGTGAGAGTTAGTGTTAAAAGGGCTAAAAGTACTCGCAAAATGGACTTCTTTCTTTTTGATAAGATTTTGTATTTAGCCAGAAAAACAAGCGCCTGTGAAGGAAACTCTGGTATAAATTTCAGTTTTCTTTTGAATAAAGTATAAATTAGTCATATGAACTTACTTTGTAGTTCACTTTTTAAACCGTTTAAAATAATGTTTGCTTGGGTGGCAGCGCTAATCCACATGCTTTCACTTAAATTATCGATTGTGAGCAAACACACAACATCATTAAAAGTAAAGCGAGTAATTGTAAAGTCAGCGTGAGACTCTGTTTCAAACTCTTCAAAGCCAGTGGCTAAAAAAAAATCATTAATCCATTGAGAGTGAGCTTCTTCAACGAACAAGCGCCGTTCGTCGTATTCACATTCTATGTGTATTTGTAAAAACGGGTCGTGTGAGTCATCAACGGACAGATTTAAGGTGAATGTTAGCATCAGTTCTTTACTTGTGTTCTACCATACGTGATATTAATCTGTACGCTTGTTGTGCAGCATAAGCTTAGTATAAGCAAACAAAGAATAAAAAAGGAAAAAATATGCGCAGGTTACTCTCAAAGCCTATAAAGCGAACAAGTGCATTAGCCAATCTGATGAGGTTTGCCATTGTTAGTTTAGCTTTTGTTAGTTTGAGCGCATGCTCCGAACCAGAGCCTGAGGGCAATATTACTGATGGGGAACAAAAATCTGCCATTTGTGGGCAATGCCATGGGAAAAATGGCATCGCGATTATTCCTATTTACCCTAACCTAGCTGGACAAAAACAAGCTTACATGGAATTACAACTTAGGGCTTTTAGAGATGGCGTACGCATAAACGCAGCTATGACTCCGCACGCTCGTCGCTTAAGTGATCAAGATATTCGAGACTTATCGGCTTATTACGCTAGTTTAGACGGAAATGGCAAAGGCAAAAAAGTACCTTAAATATTTCTTAATTTTCAAAGAGCAATCTAAATAAGACATGTGCCTGTACAAAGCACACAAGATCAATAAACAAAGGAATATGTATGTTTTGCTTACATCATTTAAACGATTCGCGCTCGCAGCGAATCATCTGGATGTTAGAGCTATTAGGCGCTGACTACGAAATAAAGGTTTACCAACGCGACGCTACAACCAACCTCGCTCCCGCAAGTCTAAAACAAATACACCCTTTAGGCACCGCTCCATTGTTGAGCCATGGCGACAAAACGCTTGCCGAAACCGGTGCTATATGCGAGTACATAGTACTTAAAACCGGTGATACCACTCTAATCCCTAGCAAAGACAACAACGACTACATCGATGTACAGTTTTGGTCGCATTTTGCCGAAGGTAGCTTTTTACCTCCTTTGGTGGCCGCTATGGTGCTAAATAAAGGCAAAGAGAAAGCGAGTCCGTTTTTTATTAAGTTTGTAGTGGGTAAGTTTGTTGATGCCGTAATAGATGCGTACTTTGGCAAAGTAATAGCGCGTAATTTATCATTTGTAGAGAAACACTTAGCGGGCAAGCAATGGCTGGTTGGCGACTCTATTACAGTTGCAGACATTCAAATGAGCTTTGCACTAGAGGCCTTACAAAAAAGCGGTAGATTAGAAAAAATGCCGAACATGACGCAATATGTTGAGCGTTTTCAAAATGAAGCCAGCTATCAAACAGCAATGCGTAAAATGAAGGAAGCTGAAGCAGCCGCTAAATAGTTTTAGTATGTCGCTTAGACTTCAGCCGAAAGGTAATCTGCGATTAGTCGAGTGAACGGCTCTCCGTAGCGTGCTAGTTTGATTTCTCCAACGCCGGTTACTTCCAAAAAGGCAGACGATGTTACCGGTAGTCTGGCTGTCATATCGGCTAGGGCAGCATCACTAAAAATGGTATATGCAGGTGTATTGCTTTCGTCGGCAAGCTGTTTACGCAAGTGTTTAAGTTTCGCAAACAATTTAGTGTCGATGGTGGTGGGTTCGTATTTGTTTTTAGTCGCTGAGCTTACTTTAAACTTAGGCACAGCAAGCTGAACTGGTGTAATGCCTTTTAGTACTTCTTTAGCTGAGGGGTTTAGCCGCAGTGTGCCGCCTTCGGTCATGTCGATCCGAACAAAACCTTGATGAATACTTTGTTGGATGAGGTTGTGCCAATATTGGTCTGCTTGGTCTTTGCCAATGCCGTGTGTGCTCAATTCGTTGTGTTTATTGTCGAGGATTTTACGGTGCGCTTTACCGCGCAGCACATCAATTACGTACTGCGTAGGTGAATCACCTTTTAAACGATAGATGCACGATAACAGCTTTTGTGTGGGTACAGTGCCGTCAAACATTTTGGGGGGTGATTGGCATATATCACAGTTGCCACAGGCTTCATGCTTAGGGTCGCCAAAGTAATTCAGTAAAACTTGTCTGCGGCAGGTTTGGGCTTCTGCAAATGATTGCATAGCTTCAAACTTGTGCATTTCTATACCAAACCGTTCAGGTGTTGCGCCGTCAGCAATCCATTTTTTTATGCGCGCAGCGTCTTTGTCGTCATACAATAAAAGTGCTTCTGCAGGCATGTTATCGCGGCCCGCGCGGCCTGTTTCTTGATAAAAAGACTCTATGCTGCGAGGTACGTCGTGGTGTACAACAAAGCGTACATTTGATTTATTAATACCCATGCCAAAAGCGACAGTTGCTACGACGACTTGCAGGTCGTCGGCTAAAAATAGGTTTTGTATTCGCATGCGCTCGCTATTGTCTTTACCCGCATGATAGGCGCCTGCTGCAATGCCGGCGTTTAATAGCTTTTGGCTTAGCTCATCTACTTTAGCTCGGCTGTTGCAATAGACGATACCCGCATTTTGAGCCTGCTGCTTAACAAACTCGACAACTTGGTCGCCACCTTTATATTTGGCTAATAAGTTGTAGCGTATATTCGGGCGGTCAAAACCACCTTTAAAAATAAAGGGATTATCGAGCCGCAACTGATGCACGATGTCGGCCTGAGTGGCATGGTCGGCCGTTGCGGTGAGAGCAATAACAGGCACATTTGGGAAAAATTGCTTCAACTCGCCCAAGCGTCGATATTCTTGGCGAAAATCGTGACCCCACTGACTTACGCAGTGCGCTTC
>CAZXTD010000121.1:0-231 GCA_964643575.1 uncultured Glaciecola sp.
GTATCTGCTGAGCATGAGGGGCACCATTGGCTTTCCTCGTTATCAAAAAACTGAGGTTTATCCACTTATTTATCCCAATAAAAAAGGCTTTGTTCAAAAAGTCGTTTGATTTAGACGACGATTGAATTAAAGCCTTTTTCTTAAATTTACAATATTATTTGTATCTGCAATTACTTTTGCACGCGAGCCGAGTATTCACCAGTGCGAGTATCAACCTTTATCACTTCGCCG
>CAZXTD010000121.1:241-7700 GCA_964643575.1 uncultured Glaciecola sp.
TGCACAAACAGCGGTACTCTCACCACAGCGCCCGTCGATAAAGTTGCTGGCTTGCCACCTGTACCTGCAGTATCACCTTTTAGGCCAGGGTCGGTCTCGGTAATCTCGAGCTCAACAAAATTAGGCGGGGTCACAACAATAGGGCTACCGTTGTGCAAAGTGATAGTACAGGTGTCGTTTTCAACTAACCATTTTACGTTATCTCCCACTGCTTTTTCGTCAGCGGCGATTTGCTCAAAAGTCTCGTTGTTCATAAAATGCCAAAACTCGCCGTCGTTATACAAATAGGCTAGTTCGGTATCCATAACGTCGGCACCTTCCACAGACTCCCCTGAACGAAAGGTTTTTTCTAAAGTTTTGCCCGATATTAGCTTACGAATTTTGACTCGGTTAAAGGCTTGGCCTTTTCCTGGTTTGACATATTCGTTTTCTAAAATGTTGCAAGGCTCGCCATCTAACATTATCTTAAGGCCAGCTTTAAACTCGTTGGTGCTGAAATTCGCCATTTAATCCTCTATAAAAGTCATTTAAATACAATAAACCATGCATAATGTTGAGATAATACCTAAAAAAACACTTCCTGTAGAGACTCATTGGCAAAAAGAATTGGCGAATTGTTTTACGCGCCTCGATTCATTATTAAACTATTTGCAAATAGAGCACCCGCAAGCCCAAGCGCATAGTAAAGCCCATGCCTTATTTTCGATGCGTGTACCAAGGCCTTTTGCTGATCTTATGCAAAGCGGTAATTGGGACGACCCTCTGCTACAGCAGGTCTTACCCAACAAGGCTGAGTTTGTCGATAAACCGGGATTCATTAAAGACCCACTGCAAGAGCAAAACTCATCACAAAGCGGACTTATTCATAAGTACCGAAGTCGTGTTCTACTGGTCATACGCGGCGCATGCGCGGTCAATTGTCGTTACTGTTTTAGACGGCATTTTCCTTATCAAGACAATCACTTAAATCAGCAAGAAGCGCTCAAAACTATTGAATACATTGCCAGAGACTCCTCTCTCAACGAAGTAATATTCTCAGGCGGTGACCCACTTATGGCAAAAGACTATCACTTAGCCGAATTAGCCCATCAAATCAGCGAAATAAAACATATCAAGCGGCTGCGCATTCATACGCGGCTACCCGTAGTTATTCCAAACCGAATTAATCAAGCTTTTTTAGACTGGATTAGTAGCTTGAGCATCAAACCTATTTTGGTATTGCATATCAATCATGCAAATGAGGTGAGTGAGGCGCTAAAAGAAAAGTGCGACTTGCTCAATAGAGCGGGTGTGTTGTTGCTTAACCAATCGGTATTATTAAAGGGAATTAACGACACAATTGATGCGCTAGAAGCGCTGAGCGAGGCACTGTTTGATGCGGGCGTTCAGCCCTATTATATGCACATGCTCGACCCGGTAAAAGGCGCAAGTCACTTTGATGTAGATAAAGAGAGTGCCTAAATGCTCATGGCAGCGATGATAGAGCGCTTACCAGGATTTCTTGTGCCGAAACTCGTTCAAGAGATTGCGGGACAACCCGGTAAGACGCCAATCGATCTAGGACTTGAACCCTAACGACTTAAACAATGATTGCTCTTAAAGTGCTATGCGTTGTTTTTAGCTAATATGAATACTTAAGCGTAAGTATTAATATTACCCCCAACACTGCTAGTACTTGGAGCAGGCGCTGCTTGAGCCGATTCAAGCAGTTGCAAAACCGCTTGCCCTTCTTGTTTCTGCTGGCTATTCGCCATTTGCGCAGATTTAACCATCAGGGTATGGGCAACGCCAGATGAACCTGAAATATCCATTGCGTTTCCTTTTTTATTTGCTTGTAGCAAAAAGTAAATGCAGGCACAATTGCCCACCTCGGTTATATCGGCCAACATGGCATATTTTTTAATGCTAACACTGATAAAAATATGACAATACGCTGCGTGCAGTTTACAAGGCGAATTGGCACGATTAACCCGAACTAATTAATCAATAAGCACACAGAAAATCAATGAGTCAAAAAGAAAGCATAATTTCAGCATTAAACGACAACTTACGCCTAGTTTACCGAAAAGCAGTAGACGCCGATGCGGCGCTAAACAAACTACAAAGCGCGGGTAAAGGAAAGTTTGAAACCATTTTTAGCGATGAGGTGGGTTTTACAACCTCAAGTAAGCGCTTTGGCCCCTACGTGGAAGAATTAGCCGGTGAAGTCGCAGGTTTGCTTGAAGCCGACCAAGAAGCACTAGCGCAAGCTTTGCCTGCAATTGTCAAAAAGCTTGAAATCATGCTGACGACGCTTGAAAAATTTAAACATTCAGTAAAATAGTGAGTTGAACTGCCACTTAGTCTTCAATTTATTGAAGGGTTGATTGGTAAATTAGCAATGCGTTGCTCAATCAGCGCAACAACTTGCTTGTAGCGTTCACTGTCCACTCCGGTATATTTACGAGTAAACTCTGCTTTGCTCATGCCTTCTTCTAAGCCTTCTATACTGACCATAAAGAAGCGTTCATTAACCTCGCCAGCCAACGCATTTTGCAAGTGCTGTGCAGACTCAGGGCTTACCGCTAACGCAGCAAAATGAGCACCCGACATATCGGCTGCTAAATCAATAAAACTATATCCCGACCCTCCGGTGCCCCGGTCCATGAGTTCTTTAAACTCACCTACAGCGATACTCACGCCTTTTTCAGACATTAGTTTAATCGCCGCTGAAAAAAGAAAATGTAAACTCAGGTCGCCTCGGTTGGCCAATACTGGTCGAGGCCGGGCACTTGGAATTCGGTCGATAGCAAAACTTAAATCCCCTAATAGTGTTGCAAAACGTGGGCTTCCTGCATAAATAGTGAGGGCAATAATGGCGGCTTCGTTTTCTAGAGTAGCTGAGCTTTGCTCGTGTTGAGTACTGAGGACTTTTGCTTCTTTCATCACACCTTGCAGATAATAAGCGAGGCTAGGCCCAGCCGCACCTGCGTGTTTAGGTGGTACGTACATACCATCTAGCAAACGTAAGTAATGAGCTACTTTAATTTTGAGCAAACGAGTATCTTGGCTACTTCCGCCAGTTTCAATATTTTTAAACTCGCGCAATAAAGCGTCTAGTGGAATGAGGCTTATGTCGATGCCGCTTGGCTTAATAGCAGTTTTTTGAACTGAGGCAATAGCTTTTGTCGCAACATCACTAGAGGTATAAGTATTCGCTAAATACTCCGCTGTCGATAACACAAAATTGCCGGGCAAGGCCAAATCACCAATACGCACTGTATCAATATCAAGGCCTTCGCCTTCTAAGACAAGTGCAGACACATTTAAAAAGGTATCACCCATAAACGTGTTCACCTTGTAGCTTATTTGTATTTCCAGCTGTCCTCGCTGAAATATAAAG
This sequence comes from uncultured Glaciecola sp., assembly GCA_964643575.1. Lineage (GTDB taxonomy): Bacteria > Pseudomonadota > Gammaproteobacteria > Enterobacterales > Alteromonadaceae > Glaciecola. Next base: position 3,624 of record CAZXTD010000121.1, read on the forward strand.
TCTGCATTGGCTTGGTTCATTGCTCTATTAACAAAGCCCGCTAGACTCTCGGCTTGCGCCTTACTTACGCTTATTTGTTGAGAGTTGTAACGCCCGCGCACACTTTTTCGCAACTGATCAATAAGCGGTTGTACTGTCTCTGCTTGATTAACTTGCGCCGTGCTATCCGCTTTTACCAGAGGTGCAAAGTCGATAAGCAAAAACGTTAGCAATAAAGCGAGCAAAAAAACAATAAGTAAAATCGACTTGAGGGCCGTTCGCATTCTCGTCCTACGTAGTGATTAACAAAGCACGTGTTGAAAAAGCATGTGCTGAAAAAGCGTGAGTCCCTATATTAGCAAACGTGACAAGGCACTGGCTAGCGCCTCTTGTAAAATAGGCTTGTGTAAGTAATCATTCATGCCTGCTTGAATAGCCAGCGTTTTATCTTCATCCAGCACATTTGCACTGAGTCCGATAATATAAATTGTGCGATCGGTTTGCCTAATAAGTCGAGTGGCTTCAATACCATCCATGATCGGCATTTGAATATCCATAATTATAGCATCAAACTCTTCACGCTTATGCATCTCAACGGCAATGGCTCCGTTTTCAGCAAGGCTTACTTGATAACCCAAGCTACTTAGCATGTTGTCGGCAACTATCGCGTTAATTTCGTTGTCTTCAACCAATAAAATACGATGACTTTTACCCGTCTCTTTCGTTCTTAGAATGCAGGCAAAGTCTGATTGCGTTGTCTCTTTATTCACAAATGTATCAATGTGCTTAAACAGCATGCCTTCATTGAGTACAAAAGGTTTTTTAGACCAGTCTTCTTCTAAAGTAAGCAGGTCAATATCTATGTTGATATTGGCATATTGATTGATGGTCTCACACACAAACCGAGTGCGCGCGCTCACCGGTTCTGGAATAATCAGTCGCGGTATCACTTTAGACTGGCGCTCTTTAATAAAAGCTTCGATACTTTGTGCCTCGCATGGCACATTAATCACAAATAAACTGCCTTTATCTGGTTTAGCGCTGACGTTAATGCTGCCTCCCATTAGTGAGACCAGCTGGTCGCAAATACTTAAACCTAAGCCTGTGCCCCCATAGTGACGAGAAATACTGCTGTCGGCCTGTTCAAATGGTGTAAACAAATTATCAATTTGAGCCTCGGTCATTCCTATACCTGTATCTCTTACGCTAAACTTAAGTTGGCCTCTAGACGCATTGAACCACTCATAATCGATATTCAGAACAACTCTCCCGCTGTCAGTAAACTTAATCGCGTTATTGAGTATGTTGAGCAAAACCTGTTGTAGACGCTGCGGGTCGATGTAAACGCTGTAAGGCACGTGTTTGCTCATCACAACTTTAAAATCGAGTCGTTTGTCGTCAGCCATCACCTGAATCAAATGAATAATTGGTTCAATGCTTGAGCTTAGTACACTTGTCTCAGGCGCTAAGCTCATCGCATTTTGATTTAGCTTTGAAAAATCAAGAATGTCATTAACTACAGTTAATAGAAGATTAGACGATTCCATTAAGCGCGTGAGATAACGTTGTTGTTGCTGTTTTGATGGGGTTTGCAAACACAATTGCGCAAGACCCATAATACCGTTGATGGGCGTGCGCAGCTCATGGCTCATATTGGCTAAAAATTGCGATTTCTTTTTCGCGAGAGCTTCGGCTGCCTCTGTGGCTTTTTGGGCAGCTACCAAGCTCGACAATTCAATTGCCTGCATGCGATTAAATTCTTCGGCGATGTCGCCAAACTCATCCCTACTGCCAAGCTCAATCTTTTTATATTCTTCCAACTTCGCTTGTTTAACAATCGCTTGCTCAAAAATTTCTAATGGCCGCTTAATTAGAAAAACCAACAAAAAGTACGATACTACGACCAGCATAACTAAAAATGTCCACGCGATGAGTGTCATTTCATTAGCAAAAGCCTCAGCTTCTTGCTGTATAACAAAGTTATCAAAACTAATTGTTAACATGTATTCACGAGTGTCGATATTGTTACTCTCAATCGTGACAACCGGATACGCTAAAGCATATTCACCATTGCTTAATTGAGTGAATTCATAGCGACCGCTTGCGTTAGATAATTCTATTGCTTCTCGCATTACACTAGGGAGAGTCGAAAGCGTGTTGTTTGCATAGTAATAAAAGCTTGAAGCGAGGATTTTTTCACTTCCCCGCTCAGTGATAATGGCACGTGTAACATGTTCGTCGAGCGCAATTAAAGTAACTACTCGTTTTAGGTTGTTAAGGTCACCGGAGGCATCTAGCATCATCGCGGCCTGACTTGCATTACCTATTGATTGATTCTGCACAGACACAAATAAGTTTTCCGCCACAAGCTCCTGAATAACCGTTTTAGTCACAAACGTTAAGCAAGCAAACAGTAGGCTTAAAGGGATTAAAAACTTGGGAATGATACCAAGACGCATGCGGCTTACCAGTCGAAACTGCTAGCAAATTGCTCGCAGCTTTTGCCGTTGCCAACCAAACAAATATCGACAAGGTCTTGAGAAAGTTGCAATGAGGACTGAATAACTTGCTGGTGCTGCTTAGCGTTTACAAGCGCAATGCCTTGCATTGCTTGGCGCACAGAGTCAGTGCTAACAGACGCAATGCGGGCAACAAAACGATAAAACTTTTCGGGGTCTTCATTAATAAGTTCGACACTTTCAAACCACATATTGCGGAGTTTCTCTTTAACCACCGGTGACGTATTTTCTTTACTCCATACTAAATCAAAAATTCGTCTTGGGTGAGCTCTTGAGTCATACACTGTATGCAAATTGGGGTTGTTTAGCAGGTAAGTTGATATAGGCGGATAAGTCACACAAGCGTCAATTTGATTCTGAATAAACGCTTGTTCGCACTCAGTTTCTCTTATCTCTATCTGTTCAAAAAACTGTGAAGGCTGCTTACTTTTAAATACGAGTGACAGAATGTATTGGCCAATCCCGTTTGCTGATACGGCGATTCGCTTTCCTTTTAGTTGCTCAATATTATTAATTGATTTGTTTGCAACGATCACATCTCCACCGTTTGAATAATCCGCAATCAAAACAGGTTCAATTCTTTGATGCAAGAAACTTCCTGCTTTTGTAAATTCAAGCATAGACGAAGCGACAAAATCGACTTGCTCTCGCATATAACTGCGTCTAGCATCACCGATATCAGTGGGTTCTATCACTTTTAGTCGTAGCCCGTTTTTATGATCTAAGCGATTTTCGAGCGCATAATAGATAGGGTAAAAGCCGTACCAACTGCCAATTACTATGGTGACTGAGTCGTTTTTTTGTTGAGGCGCACAACTGCTCAGCAAGATTACTGACAGCGCAACACACATGTTTTTTTTTATCAACCGTGTCTTACTGAGTAAAATTTGACTTGTCTGTTTTGCTGTATTTTTTAAATAGCCAGAGCGCAAATGTATTCCTTCGTACTTTAAGAGACTGTTTCCAATTCATCTCATCTCTTAAAAGTATCGGCAGGAATACAAAATGGTTAATGCTTAAACTTGCGCTAGGTTACCTTTGCTTTCGAGCCATGCTTTGCGGTCGGGTGAGCGCTTTTTAGATAACAACATATCCATCAGTTCTAGCATGCCCTCGGCGTCGTCGCTGGTGAGCCGCACTAGGCGCCTAGTATTAGGATCCATTGTGGTTTCGCGTAATTGCAGCGGATTCATTTCACCGAGTCCTTTAAAGCGTTGCACATTCACTTTGCCGCGCTTTTTCTCAGCCTCAATACGGTCTAAAATGCCCTGCTTCTCACTTTCGTCTAACGCGTAATAAACCTCTTTGCCAATATCTATTCTAAACAGTGGGGGCATGGCCACATAAACGTGCCCGGCATTAACTAAGGTTCTAAAATGTTTAACAAATAAGGCACATAAAAGCGTTGCGATGTGGAGCCCGTCGGAGTCGGCGTCTGCGAGGATACAAATTTTGCCGTAGCGCAAACCAGATAAATCATCTGAGTCGGGGTCGATACCTAGCGCGACCGAAATGTCGTGTATTTCTTGCGAGGCAAGTACTTGAGATGAGTCAACTTCCCAGCTATTCAGTATTTTAC
>CAZXTD010000121.1:7710-13173 GCA_964643575.1 uncultured Glaciecola sp.
GATTGCCTGAAATTCGCGGTCTCGCGCTTGTTTAGCAGAGCCCCCTGCGGAGTCACCCTCTACTAAAAAGAGTTCTGAACGCTCGTTATCTTGACCTGAGCAGTCTGTTAATTTACCCGGCAAAGCAGGTCCAGAAGTGATTTTTTTGCGCGCCACTTTTTTGCTTTGACGAAGCCTGCGCTGTGCATTATTAATACACATTTCAGCCAAAAGCTCAGCCACATCGGTATGCTGGTTAAGCCATAAACTAAATGCATCTTTAACAATGCCCGACACAAAAGCAGAGGCCTGACGAGATGAAAGGCGCTCTTTGGTTTGCCCTGCAAACTGCGGGTCTTGCATTTTAGTCGACAATATATAGCAGCACTTATCCCAAATATCGTCTGCCGTCATCTTAACGCCTCTAGGCATTAAATTTCTGAATTCACAAAACTCACGCATTGCATCAAGCAGGCCTTGGCGTAGTCCGTTAACATGCGTACCACCCTGAGCAGTGGGAATAAGGTTAACGTAACTCTCAGTGACCATTTCGCCGCCTTCTGGCAACCACATAACAGCCCAATCTGCAGCTTCGCCGTTACCCGAAAACGCACCAGCAAATGGTGCATCGTTTGGTAAGGTCTCGTATTCTTTTAAGCCTTGGATTAAATAGTCGCGCAGACCATCCTCGTAGCACCATTGATGAGTTTCTTTGGCTATTTTGTCTTCAAACTTAATACTTAAACCAGGACATAAAACCGCCTTTGCACGCAGTATGTGGAGCAGTTTAGCGACTGAAAACTTAGCGGTGTCAAAGTATTTAGGGTCGGGCCAAAAGTGCACTCGTGTACCCGTATTGCGTTTACCACAGGTATCAATAACGGCAAGTTCTTCGGCTTTATCGCCGTTTTCAAAGGCTATTTGATGAACCTGGCCATTGCGCCTAATGGTGACTTCTACGCGTGTCGATAAAGCATTGACCACAGAAATACCCACACCATGCAAGCCTCCCGAAAACTCATAGTTTTTATTAGAGAACTTACCGCCTGCATGCAGCTTAGTCATGATGAGTTCAACACCGCTCATGCCTTCTTCAGCATGAATATCGACGGGCATTCCGCGGCCATCATCAAACACTTCGAGTGATTGGTCTGGATGCAATACCACTTTGATATTGTTGGCATGACCCGCTAAAGCCTCATCGATACTATTGTCGATAACTTCTTGGCTCAAGTGGTTTGGCCGAGTGGTATCGGTATACATACCAGGACGACGTTTTACGGGCTCTAGGCCGTTGAGGACTTCAATGGCATCAGAATTGTATTGCTCAGACATTATATTTTCTCGACATCAAATGATGTGGCTTTTTAGCCAATTTATTGCGTTAAAATCACAACTGCTCGTAAGGCGCTTTGCTTCTTGTTAAAAGCATCGAGCGGCAGACAAAACGCTTTGTTATTATCACGAATGTAAGGTACCTGTATATAAATCCAATAGTAGCAATCTACATTAGGCAGCGCAAACCGTCTTAACGTAAAAATTTAAAAATATCTGGCAAGTGTGTTTGATAATCAACAAAGCTATGGTCGCCGCCCTGCTCTATTAATAGTTTTGCATTTTGATACTTATTAGCAGCAAGTCTGTAATCGAGGGTTTCGTCACCCGTTTGCAGCATAACGAAGTAGCGCCCTGGGTCTTTCAATTTTTTAGTATCAATGCGTCTGAGAGTATCAATATGATGATGAGTGAGGTAAAAGCGCTCTTGCGTATTGGGGTTAATATGTGCGCCTAAATAGTTTTCGAACAAATGATATGGTTCTACAGCAGGATTCACTAAAACCCCCTTACCGCCATACTTTTCAACACAGTAGCTGGTTAAATACCCGCCCATTGAACTACCAATAAATGCTAAGTTGTATGTAGGCAACGTTGAGACCAATGCATCAACAATAGCGACCGCTTTATTAATGTCACCGGGCAGCTGGGGCATATGCAAATTGATCGATGGAAAGTGCTTTTTCAAATATTGCGCAGTTTGTTGGGCTTTAACTGATTGGGGGCTAGATAAAAATCCGTGCAGATAAACAAGATGTTGCATTGAGGCTCTATTTCCTTAACTAAGTTCCTTTGAGTAGCAGTAGCGTCAAAAAAGTTAATTGATACTGCTTGTTACACGCTGAGTGAGACAAAAATGCAACCATTCAGCCAAAAATACATTCACCATAAACTTTTCGTTTCGTTGGTGCATGTTTAAATTGGGGTATTCGTATACTGGTTTCAATTGCGAGGTGCGCTGGGCGATGAGCACTTCGGCCACTTTTGCGTCGTGATATAAGCGTATCGTCATTTTAGGGCGCAAAAAAGCGGGGGTATTAGCACTAATTTGAAGCATTTCAAGCGTGCTTGTATAACGGCTTGAGTCAACAATTTTAATTTTGTATTTAAGCTGTGGATTGACTTCAAAGTCATAGCTCAAATCCACACTATCGCAGTCAGGCAATAGTTTGAGCATGCATACGTAGTTGTTTTCGCAAGTCGCCAATATACTCGGTAAATGAGGTACATATTTTTTTTGCAAAAGCCATGACCTCCTGAGTCTGTTGTAAATTTGCAATAGGTGAATATCTAAGTAAGGAGCTTATAATTCTGCTTTAATTTTCCATGCTTGACGAATCTTTGCTTTATTTAACAATAGCCATTGTAAAGCAATAATGGCAGTGCTGTTGTCTATTTTGCCTTGTTCAAGCCATTTTTCAGCTTCATCTAAACCAAGCCTGAATACTCTTATATCTTCGGCCTCGTGTTCTAAACCATGAATACCTTTTGCGGTACTAGCATCCACCTGCGCAATGTATAAGTAAATACGTTCAGTCGTTCCGCCTGGGCTGGTCAAGTAAGAACATATCGGGGTTAAATTTTGTAATTCAATGCCAGCTTCTTCGGCGGCTTCTCTATGGCAAACATCTTCAATGGACTCGCCTGGGTCAATGATGCCCGCGACCACTTCAATTAACCAACAGTTGTCATTGGTTTCTATTGCCGGAAACCGCACTTGTTCTAATAAAACAAGTTCGTCTCGCTCGGGGTCGTAAGGCAAAACGGCTGCTGCATGGCCGCGCTCAAACACTTCTCGTGAAACCACCTTACTTTGGCCGCCGTCAAATAGTTTGTGGGTAAATAAATAACGATTGAGTTTAAAGAATCCGTCGTAGAGGCTTTCTTTCTTAATTAAAGTCACATCTTCTTTGGTAAATTTTGCCATGTAGCACTCGTCCAATTTATTTTTTTCTTGATTAACATAACTTTAATCTGCACAAACCTTACATTCTGTTACACTTAAACAAGGTTTGATACAAGCAATAGTTACATAAACTACCTTGATTATCATATATTAACTACCACATCAGCGTTTATAATTTTGAATATCGTAGAGCAATTATTAATGAAGAAAACACTTGTATCCCTTTTTATCGGCTTAACATTATCTAGTACAGTGCTTGCCGACGACCTTGCTACCGTATTTCAGCTAGCGCAAGCTAACGACCCGGTTATTAATCGTGCAAAAGCACAAAAAGAAGCGGCATACACTGGTATTGATATCAGCAGAGCAAATCTGTTGCCACAAATTTCTGGCTCAATCAGCTATACGGACAGCTCTCGCGATACCTTGTTTGGTACACAAATAGCATCAATTGATAGTACGACACTAAACTATGGCATAGACTTGAGAATGTCGCTATACGACCACTCCAATTGGATTGGCATGGACCGCGCCGAGTTAGTAGCGCAGCAGAGCGACGCAAATTTAGGTGCTACCTTACAAGCATTAATGTTTAGAACAGTTAACGCTTATTTAGCCGTGCTCAGAGAACAAGATAGTGTTGAGTTTGTAAAAGCTGAATTACGCGCTATTGAGCGCCAGCTAGAACAAACTAAACAACGCTTTGAAGTGGGTCTAACTGCAATTACTGACGTTCACGAAGCGCAAGCGAACTTCGATAACACTGTGGCTCGCCAGATCCGTGCTGAAAACCTTTACGAACTTCGTTTAGAAGAATTACGTGAAATAACTGGCAAATATCACGACCGCATAGAAATACTCGATACCGATATGTTCAGTGCCGCACAACCATCTCCAGCAACGGTAAATGAATGGTTGGATATTGCCAAAGACTCAAACCTCGATTTACTCGTGCAGCGTTTTGGACGCGATTTGGCCAAGGAAGATATTGATATTGCACAATCGGGGCGATATCCAACTGCAGGTTTAAGCGCAAGTTACGGTCGAACCAAAAACGAACAAACGTTTAATGGCGAAACGACTGAGCCACCAACGCTCGACAACCAAAGCATAACGCTAAGCGCATCAATTCCTATTTACTTAGGTGGGTCGGTGGGCGCAAACACCGAGCGTGCACGCGCAAACTATGTGGTTGCAAGCGAAAACCTTGAACTCACTTATCGTCAAACTGTACGCCAAGTTCGTTCATCTTTTAACGACGTAAAAGCGGCAATTTCAACCATTCGTGCCCTCGAGCAATCTGTTGTATCTGCTGAAAGCGCACTACAAGCAACAGAAGCTGGCTTTGATGTGGGTACACGTACCATTGTTGACGTACTTAACAGCACACGTAACTTGTTTGACGCCAGACGAAATCTTGCCGATGCACGTTATAACTTCGTTATTGCAATCGTTAGCTTAAAACAAGCTGCCGGTACCTTAACCGAAAGTGACTTGCTCGATATCAACAAAGTATTAAAGCCTGCGCCTGCAAAGCAGTCGTAAACGTATAATAAAAATTCGAAAACGCGCTCCATCAAGCGCGTTTTTTTTCGCCCTTAATTTGATTCTCACCTGTAATATTTGACCGATTCGATAGACCTTAAGCCAGTATCCGAAGCATATATTTTTGCTTGTGATAGAAACGTTATACTTTCTTTAAGATTCGCCTATACAACTGTTTTTAAAAGATATTAATCGTGATAAACCCACATTTCATGCAGTTTTGTCAATGGCTCAAAAACTAAGCATTCAAAAATACACTATGCTGTGCGCGCAGGTGTGAATTTGTCGCAGTTGTAATAAAAATAATGTTTATGTTGAAACTCCCTACAAGGAAAAGGAAATGATGTTTACAAACAAAAAGCCACTTTTAAAAACGCTAGTCGGAGGCCTTTTAGTTGCCTCTTTACTTAGCGTAAGTGCACTAAGTAACGCAACGCTTTTGCGCGTAACGGTAACAAACAATGCCCAAGAGAACGGGTTAGCATTTACCCCAGTTTACACTGCTTTTCATAGCGCAAGCTATGATGCATTCGATGTAGGCGGCACAGCGTCTGCAGGCTTAGAAGCTATCGCTGAGCTTGGGCAAGTAGGCGGACTCGCAACCGAGAGACTAGCTGCAGATCCAAATTCAGTCGGCAGCGTGGTTTTCCCGGATGGCGCAATGAGACCTTTATTTGGCGGAGAAAGTGGTTCAACTA
>CAZXTD010000122.1:0-13079 GCA_964643575.1 uncultured Glaciecola sp.
TTATTGACCAAGTCGTAAGTCGTAATTCGTTGCTGTTGCACAAATTCTTCTGCATTCACCTCAAAGGTAATTAACTACGATTTAGCTGAAAAAGATAAAAGGCAAAGAGATATAAAACTAGCAACAAAAAGTCCATTTAAACGCATAAAATACTTCCTAAGGCGGTATCAATTATTTACTGCTCGTCGGTTTGACGAAAACAATTACTGTATGTCCGTCAAGCAATAGTTGGGCCAATAATAAAAGGTGGTTTTATCAGTGGCTTATAGTTTTATCTCCGGCAGTTGTAAAAAATGCTGACAAACATGAAAAAGATAAGCGTAAAACAGCCTTTTTACTTTTTAACATTTAGGATATTAACAGTGCCTCACTAGTCCGAACTAGTGAGGCAGATACATATGTTAGGATCGCACATTTTGGCCCCAGTTTTTAATCCTTTCTATCTCTTATATTATTATTGATGGCTTATTTTTGAGCTTTTATGGTGCAAGCGCAAGTTGGCTCAGTCGCAGGCTAAAAGGCCATGCAAAAGTACTCATTCATAAAGCTGGTGGTGTGTTTTTGGTGGGGGCGGCCGTTATATTGAGTATGAAGACTTTGCGAGACAGCACCTAGCCTTTAGGGTTTTGCCAAGCGACCCAAGCGTTTCAAAACCCTTACTCAGTTACATTTAGCTACAAGATGTAACAACTTGATCCAGAGAATCTAGACTGAAAAGTGCACTATCGTTTGAAAGGAATCAAACGTGCTACTCAGCGTATTTCAGTCGGGATGATCATTTTGAAAAACCATAAGTTTGCTGTCACTCTTATTTTGTTTATGTATTTATTACTAAAGCCTGTTGTTGCAAGTGCGAACACATTTGTAGGTATAGAAGAACAACAATTACATACCGACCTACAAACACTGGTTGAGTGGGGCCATATAGACCTAGCTGTTACTACTTATCCCGTTCCTTGGAAAGGAATTAAACAACAACTCGATAAAATAAACCCACTCGATTTATCGCTGCCAGCCTCTCAGGCTGCTCGCCGCTTACAGCATAATTTGCGAATGCGCGCACAACAAAAGTATCAGAGCTTTATAAATATCCATGCAGCAACCGACAAAACTCGTTTTAAAGACTTTGACGGCCAACACCACAACAAAGCCAAGTTTAATGCGAGTCACTTTTTGCAAGGGCAACGATGGGAGGCCCGCATATCTGCCAACTTAGACTCTACCGATAAAGCCAACTTTGATGATAGCTATATCAATTATCAATTTGATGATTGGAACATAAGAGTGGGCGCTATAAATCAATGGTGGGGACCCGCTCAATCTAGCAGTTTGATACTATCAAGCAATGCTCGCCCAATTCCGGCCATTTCCATTTCTAGAAGCAAAGCGACCGTGTCTAAAAAACCTTGGCTCAAACACATTGGCCCTTGGTACTTTACGGCTCAATTGGGTCAATTAGAAAGCAGAAGAGTTGTATCAAATGCCAAAATTTGGATGACTCGCTTTACTGCCCAGCCGATTAAAGGTTTGGAATTAGGAGCGTCTTGGACGGCTGTATGGGGCGGAGATGGTTTTGGCAACAGTGTTGGTGACTTTTGGGACGTCATTACATTTGAGCCGCAATGTGCTAACGGTGCCCCAGCTTGTGATGATTCACTGGACACTAAAAAAGGAAATCATTTGGCCGGCTTCGACCTAAAATATACCTGGAACATAGGTCGCCCTTTCAGCCTATACATTCAGAGAATAGGCGAAGACGCTGCTGATTATTATAACCTTAGCGACCAAAGCACTCTGTTTGGTTTTTCTAGCTATGTAATGGGTGCAAAAATTTATATAGAGTCAAGTGACACCAACATCGCTTGTGGCGGCGAAGGCTCAACAGCTAAAAATTGTTTTTACGAGCATGGCGAATATCAGTCTGGCTATCGGCGATATTCTCGTGCCATAGGGAGTACTTTTGATAGTGACGCTAAGATGCTGACCTTGGGCGCTATTGTTCAACGGACTAACGGCGGCAGGTTCGACTTTACGTTACGTCATTTAGAATTAAACAAAGACGGACTGAGGCCATCGCCTGTGGTAAACGGGAATACAGAGAAACTTCTGCAGCTAAATGGCGCCTATCAAATAAGATTAGGAAAGGTTTTAGTTAAACTGGGTGCACAAATCGAGTCAAGCAAGATAAACGGGCAATCCTCGACTGTCAGTGCGCTAGCTCATACTCGATTAAGCTTCCAATTTTGAGCAAGAGCACCAGTATCGTAACGACAAAGACTATTTTAAAAGTGATATACTTACGCCAAAGAGCATTTAACGAGTAATTACATTGAAAGCGGATGTTGTAGTAATCGGCGCAGGTGCCGCAGGATTGCTTTGTGCGTCGCGTGCAGGTGAGCGTGGCAAAAAAACTGTTGTGATAGATCATGCCAAACGGCCGGGTAAAAAGATCCTCATTTCTGGCGGCGGCAGATGCAACTTCACTAATTATTATATTGAGCCCGAAAAGTACATCTGCAGAAATCCTCATTTTTGTAAATCAGCACTCAATCAATATACGCAATGGGATTTTATCGCCTTAGTTGATAAATATAAGATTGCTTACCATGAAAAAACACTCGGGCAACTTTTTTGTGATGACTCTGCAAAAGAGATTGTTGCGATGCTCATGAGTGAGTGTGAAAAGGCCAATGTCGATTTTAGTTTTCAAACTGAGGTATTGAAGGTTAGTAAAAACCAAACCGGATACACGGTAGAGACCAATAAAGGTAAGTTTGAGTGCAAAAGTTTAGTCGTCGCATCGGGTGGTTTATCGATGCCAAAGCTTGGTGCAACGCCTCTTGCGTACAAGATTGCGGAGCAGTTTGATTTAAATGTACTGCCTACCAGAGCAGGCTTAGTGCCGCTGACTTTACCTCCCGAACTTAAAGACCTACTCAGCGATGCCTCTGGCGTATCAATGGATGTTGAAGCTGCATCTAATAATATGTCTTTTAATGAAGGTATGCTCATTACTCATAGAGGTTTGTCGGGGCCTGCGATATTGCAAATTTCATCGTACTGGGAGCCTGGCGATGAGGTAAGTATCAATTTAGACCCTTATAATAAGTTTTTAAGTTTTTTTGAATCGGCCTTAGTAGACCAAAATAACCAGACGCTGAAAAATGTACTAGCAAATTCATTTGCGAAAAAGTTCGTTGAGAAATTCTTAACTATTATTGATTTGCCTAATATCCCACTCAAGCAACTTAACCATAAGCAAAGAGACTTACTTGCACACTCGATAAACAATTGGGTGATAAAACCCGCCGGCTCTGAAGGATATCGGACCGCTGAAGTCACCTTAGGCGGTATCGATACCGACCAGCTGTCGTCTAAAACCATGGAAGTTAAAAACCACGAAGGTTTATTTTTTATCGGTGAAGCGGTGGATGTAACTGGTTGGTTGGGAGGCTATAACTTCCAATGGGCTTGGAGTTCGGGCTTTGTTGCTGGTTCAAACGTGTAGATGTTTTATTCTTCATCTATAAACTTTGATTTTGTAGGAACGGCTTGCAACCACTCATCAAATTTTAGTTCTTCATGCTGTGTACATCCAAGAGGCTACGGTATGTTCTACAAAGTGCGCGGAACGCTAGGTAGCAGCTCTTTAGACAGTCAATTTCCAATTTGCTCTGACGTAGAAGTTATTGAAGCCAAAAATACGGGTGTGTTTGTCACGTCTTACTTATTACCAGCAGATATAGATACCTTTAGTACCTCATACGGGTACTTGGGTTTTAAAAAGCAAGCTAGCGTAAAGATTAGATAGCCGAAACGATAACAGGAATAGACTTTGACGTGGGCGTAAATGAATCATCACCCACGCTATCGATGGGTACTAAGGGATTAGTTTCAGGGTAATAGGCCGCCAAATTTTCCCTTGGAATGTCATAAAACACAATGCAGAAGCCGCTAAGTTTGCGGCTAATATTGTCTTCCCAAAGCGATTCGATATTGACACTTTGGCCGTCAACAAAGCCCATCTTTTGCGCATCTTTAGGGTTCATAAATATTACGTGACGATTGTTCTTTATACCGCGATATCGGTCGTCATGCCCATAAATAGTGGTGTTATATTGGTCATGTGAACGAAGCGTTTGTAAGGTAAAAATTGTTCGCTTGTTAGAAGAACTGATTTCATTGAGCATTTTGTCAATGCCAGGAGAATATAGCGATGTGGGTAAAACCGTATTAGAAAAGATTGCTTTTTGCGACGGTGTATTCCATTGCAAGTTAGCGGCGGCATTGCTTAGATGAAACCCAAAGGGTTTTTCAAGGCGCTGATTAAAATCTTCAAAACCAACAATTGTGTTGGCAATTAACTCGCGGATTTTCGAGTAGTCATCTCGAAGGGCAAGCCAATCCGGTTTCTTGTCTTTGTTTGTATTTGCGTCTACCGCTGGTCGAACGCCCTTTGTGCTGGTTAAATCAAAGGTAGCTTGAGCAATACGAGCAACGATGTCAGTCTCTGATAAACACTCAATTGAAGGTGCTTGTGAAGTGCCTCTCGAGCTATGCACCATGCTAAAGGTGTCTTCAACTGTAATTGCTTGTTCGCCTGTTGCTTGCTGGTCAATTTCGGTGCGTCCTAGGCAGGGTAATATTAGTGCATCTTCGCCAATCATTAAATGGCTACGATTAAGCTTTGTACTGATTTGCACATTCAATAATGACTGACACATCGCGTTTTCAGTAAAATGAGTGTCGGGCGCGGCAGCAGCCAAGTTACCCCCTAAACAAATGAGGACCTTACTCGTTTTTTCATGTAAAGCTTTTAGCGCAGCTTGCACATTATGACCTGCTTCACGCGGCATAGCATGCTCAAAATAGGTTTCTAAGCGGTTTAAAAAATCATCGCTTGGTTGCTCATTAATACCCATTGTGCGATTACCTTGCACGTTACTATGACCCCTTACCGGGCTTATTCCGGCCCCTTTTTTGCCAACTTGACCTAACATAAGATGCAAATTCGTTAATTCTTGTATGGTGCCTACTGAGTGCTTATGCTGGGTAATGCCCATTGCCCACGTGCTGATAACACGCTTTGAGTTTGCCATTACTTTCGCGGCGTCAAAGATATCCTCTTTGCTTACGCCTGATTGCTGCTCTATCTCTTCCCAAGATGTTGCTTCAAGCCTTGCAATATAGTTTGTAAAGCCTTGGGTATGCTCGTCAATAAAGTTCTGATTGATGCTGCTCGTAAAATCAGCGACTATTGTTTTGGCAATGCCGCGGATAAAAGCAAAATCACCACCGAGTTTGGGCTTATAGTATTTATGACTAATTGTGGTGCTCTGCCCAGCTAATAGCTCTAGAGGTTGTTGAGGGCTGGCAAACTTTTCAAGTGCAACTTCTTGTAAGTTATTAATCGACACAATTTTACAATGACCTTTGGCTGCTTTTCGCAGCGCATTCATCATTCGTGGATGATTTGACCCTGGGTTTTGACCATAAACAAAAATCGCATCTGCCTGATAAAAATCTTCTAGTACTACTGTTCCTTTGCCAACGCCTATGCTTTGATTAAGTGCTACACCACTCGCTTCGTGACACATATTTGAACAGTCAGGGAAGTTGTTTGTGCCAAACATTCGGCCAAATAATTGATATAAGTAGGTAGCTTCATTACTGGCTCTACCGGAGGTATAAAACTCGACTTGATTAGGTGACTCTAGCGTTTGTAAATGTTTGGCAATTAGGCTGAATGACTCTTGCCACGATACTTTGCAATATTTGTCAGTAGATGCGTTATAACGCATTGGTGAAGTGAGGCGACCTTGATATTCTAGCCAATGATGGCTTTGTTGTTTTAGCTTAGTCACTGTATATTTATCAAAAAAATCGACGTTTACCTTACGATCAGTAGACTCCCAAGCAATTGCCTTAGCGCCATTTTCGCAAAAATGTATATGACCTTCGTTTGAATCCCCCCAAGCACAGCCTGGGCAATCGAACCCCCCCGACTTATTGGCTTTTAGTAAATTTTTGATATTGGTTTTTACACGACCACTATTAACAAGCTGCTTAAAAGTAGAGGTGACAGAATCTATGCCGCCCGCTCGCTTAGGTTTGCGACTAAATTTTTGTTTATTGTCCATCAGATTGCCAATTTTGCGGGGGGTAAATATTCAATAGGGGCATCACGTTTAGGAACATGTATTAGCCTTAAATTGGCGTGTTGTGCAAGCTGATAAGCCAGTGTAGTAGGCGATGCAAAGCTAATTAGAGTATTCACGCCCATTTTTGCTGCTTTTTGTACTAACTCTGAGCCACATCTACTAGTGATCACTATTGCCATAGCGTCAACATCCTTATTTTGTTGCATAATATGCCCAATGAGCTTGTCCAATGCGTTATGCCTGCCTATATCTTCAAAAATACACTCAATTGTTGCGTCACTTTTGAGTAACGCAGCGGCATGCATTGCACCGGAGGCATTAGATAAGCTTTGCGCCTGACTTATGTCCTCTCGAATGCCATGTAAAGAATCAATCGCCAGAGGGAACTCGTTATTCGTATTATTCACACGAATATTTTGTAAACTTGCAAACACGTCTTCAAGTGCCGCAGAGCCGCAAATACCGCAAGCCGCATTGCCTTTTACAGCTCTAATTTTTAGTTTTGCTCTATGTAATGCTCGATTAGAAAGGGTGACTTTGATGTTCTTTGTTTGTATCAAAAAATTGTCATTGCCAAAGGCACTATTTTCAATCTCAATGTCATAAACATCGAGGGGATTAAGAATAATACTTTCACTAAACAAAAAACCATAAACAAATTCACTAAGATGACACGGCGTAATCATCATCACCGAATACGTAATGCCATTAACTTCGATTGCAATGGCTTGCTCTTGTGCAAACTGCCCTAATGAAAAGTGCATTAAATAAGCCTAAGTGTATTAATGAGTACCGCCTTACCAAGGTATAGAAAATATATTCTATTGTAAATAAGTCCCAAAGACTGCTCATCTTGAAATTCAGTCTTTTCACAATCTTTTTTTCTTTTTTGATTACATTGCGCAAATATATTATATTTTGTATATAAAATCTTTAAATCGTAAATAAAATGAAAATAAAACCATCTGCCTTAACGTTAATTTTCACTCTGAGTGCTTTCAGCTTAAATAACTATTCTTACGCTGAAGTAAACAACGCGCTGGAAAAGAGTCCAAATCTTACAAAAAATAAGTATTCCCAGGACTGGCGATCATTATCTCAAGTTAACGAAACGCCAAACTGGTTTCTAGATGCGAAGCTTGGCATATATACCCATTGGGGACCGACTTCCACTGCGAATATAGGGTTGAAATGGCCAGCTGGTTGGTATGGTTTAGAGATGTATAAAGATAAAGAGTATGATTGGAAAACAGGCCAGCCAGTGATACGAAGTGGCAATACACAGGCGCAGCCATCGTATGTTTTTCAGCAACATACTATCAATCATGGCCATCCTTCTGTATTTGGTTACAAAGATATTATTAAAAAATTCAAACCCAACAAATTTGACGCCAAAGAATGGGCCGACTTGTTCTATAGTGCTGGCGCTAAATTTGCTGGTCCGGTGGCAATTCACCACGACAACTTTGCTATGTGGGACAGTGAAGTCACGCGCTGGAATGTTAAAAAAACAACAGGAATCGATATCACCAAAGAGTTGAAGGACGCTATTGAGGCAAAAGATATGAAATTCTTAACCTCATTCCATCATGCTTTTACCTGGGTATATTTTGCTAACGCCCACAAATTTGACGCCACACAAGAAACTGCTGATCTTTATACCGAAGCTCACGCGCTCACCGACTTTAGCCCTACAAAGGAATTTCACGAGCGTTGGTTTGCTAAGCTGAAAGAAGTCATTGATAACTACCAGCCTGATGTTATTTGGTTTGATTGGTGGGTGGAGTTTTTGGATGAAGAATATAGGAAAAAGTTTGTTGCCTATTATTACAACAAAGCAGAAGAATGGGGAAAAGATGTTGTCATTAACTATAAAAATACCTCATTTCCAAGTTCGGTCGGTGTTCTAGATTATGAACGCGGCCGACCTAATGTGCTAAAAGATGACTTTTGGATGACCGATACTTCGCCAGGAGCGTGGTTTTTTGATCAAAATGCAAAGTTTGTTACTCCGAATGAGATCATCGATATTCTTATTGATATAGTCTCAAAAAACGGTTTAATGCTGCTAAATGTTCCGCCAAATCCTGATGGATCAATACCACCTGAAATGAAAAA
Organism: uncultured Glaciecola sp.; assembly: GCA_964643575.1. GTDB lineage: Bacteria > Pseudomonadota > Gammaproteobacteria > Enterobacterales > Alteromonadaceae > Glaciecola. Next base: position 8,280 of record CAZXTD010000122.1, read on the forward strand.
CATGCTACAAAAAATGGGAGAATGGTTAGCAATAAATGGTGATGGTATTTATGGGACTAGACCATGGACGGTTTTCGGAGAAGGGCCTACACGTATCCGCCGAGGTGGACATAAGATTGAAAAGCAAAAAATAGCCTACGTTGAGGACGATATTAGATTTACTAAAAAAGGCGATGATACTGTTTTTGCCATCGTAATGGATGCACCGAGCAAGGCCATTGTGATTCAATCAATGGCAAGCCATCTGACCCTTCTCAACGGCTCAATAATAAATATTGAGATGCTCGGTAGTGATGAAAATGTCAAATGGACACAAACTAAAGATGGCCTCATCATTGAGAAGCCACAAAGCATACCCAATGATTTTGCAGTGACGTTTAAGATCTCTTTATTGATTGAAGACGAGGTCGGTATTGGCGGTGAAGACGCTGGCGACTAGTGGCATCTATAATTCTGTCCCGACAATTTTAAATTGCTCGGTTGAAAAGTCGTAAGGTCTCTAGTCTTTGTTAAAAAGATGAAACAGTAGTGTAATAGAAATATTAAATGGTTTTAATGGCAAAGTATATATGCAATACTATATTTACATATAAAAACGCATTAACTGTTTTTGGAATTCTTAATGGCTACTCACTTTAAATTAGCAGCGATTTTCTTTTTTATTCAAGCTTGCATGTGTTCGGCTCAGGCAGCCGATTATTACGTATCAAAAGACGGAGACGATACGCAGTCTGGTACTCTTGATGAACCCTTTTTGACAATAAGCCAAGCAGCATCGGTTGCCCAAGCCGGCGATACCGTATTTATTCGCAGCGGTACTTACGAAGAAACACTCCGTCCTAATAATTCGGGCAATGCTGATAACCCCATTGTATTTCAGTCGTACCAGCAAGAGAAAGTGATTATTACTGCAATGCAAGCTCTGTCTGGTTGGACACGAGAAGGTGCTAGCGCGATTTACTCAACACCCGTTGATTGGGATTTAGGGCAAAACAATTTTGTGATGCAAGATGCCACTGCAATGGATCTTGCACGTTGGCCAAATAATGAGGACGGTGACCCGTTTACCTCAAATAGCCTAAGAAGCTCAGGTGGTAGCGGCGAAAATGTAACAGATGGCGCTTTTATTGAGTATACACCAGGTATCCCAGATTTTGATTGGACCGGCGCAGCAGTATATTTTTATGGTGATAGGCCAGGAAGCGGTTGGTTAACGTGGCGCGCCTTTATTGAATCTAGTACGGCAACCCAAGTGAACTTTAGTTTGGCTGACAAAAGTCCAGTTTGGATAAGAACTGCACACCCACCTTCGGATGGAGGTGACTTTTTCCTAATGGGTGTAAAAGACGCTCTCGATTATGAAAACGAGTGGTTCTTTGATGCAGAAAACGAGACACTTTACGTCCAATTACCGCAAGACGCAGCTCCAGAAGATGGCCGCGTAAAAATGCGAAGAAGAGAATTCACGGTTGATCTATCTGGCAGAAATTACATTCATGTAAAAGACTTAGCGGTGTTTGGCGGGTCAATCGAATTGACAAGTAACGCAAGCAATAATTTGATATCGGGTGTATCAAGTTTTTACGGCAACTTTACGCTGGGTGTATACAGAAGTTTCGCGGCGCCATCATATAGTATTAACGTTAGCGAAGGCAGTACCAATAATGTTATTGAAAACAGCGAAATTGCGTTTGGCGCAGGTAGTGGTATTCGTGATGCAGGCACAGGCACTACAATCAACAATAACTATATTCACGATTTTAATTTCCTTGGCGACTATAACGCGCTAATACTTGCTCGAGGTGGCATAGACACAACTATCACTAATAATACGATTAAGCGTGCCGGTCGCAGCGGTATTCAGCTTATTAATAACAACAGTGAAGTAGCTTACAACGATTTATCCGAAAGCACGCTTATTGCCGACGACTCTGCACTTTTTTATACAGTTGGTGGCCCAAGAAATATTGAAATACATCACAACTGGTTTCATAACGCCTATTCGTCAGGGAGTAAAAGAAAAGCAGCAGGGGTATATTTAGATGTCGACCCTGAAGGTTTTTCAGTTCATCACAATGTATTGTGGAATACCGAATGGTCGGGCGTACAAATAAATTGGGATGGAACTGATTTGGCTATTCATAACAACACATTTTGGAATAATAGTGAAACGATTGGTGCATGGCATCAAGACGGCACTGCATTTTCCAATGTGGATATGTGGAATAACGTATCTCAAAAGAGCTTTTCTGATACCGAAACCGATTTCCAAAACAACGTTACCGACACGCAAGAAAATAATTTGTTCTTGGATTTTGCCAATAACGGTTTTCAACCTAAAAAAGGGTCAGCAGCGATTGATGCCGGACGTGACATTGGTGCAATTAATGATGATGTACTAGATGGCATGCCAGACGCGGGTGCTTATGAGAAAGGCGGAAGCAATGCTCACTGGGTGCCAGGCATTAATTGGGAGCCAAAGTTATCGCCAACGGGCACAGGCTGCTATGGTCTTCCAGGTGAGGATTGTATAGAGATACCCAATTCTGCTCCGAGTGTAAGCTTTGCCGTCAATCAGGAACTAGAAGAGGGTGATACCGCCATACTAAGGGTCACATTATCAGATTACGCTGCACAATATCCAGTGATGGTCCCTTATACTGTTAGTGGCACAAGCGATAGTGCTGACCACGATGCAATTAATGGTGAGTTGACCATTACAAAAGGCACTCAAGCGAATATTTATGTCGAATTGGCCGAAGATGACATTGTTGAAGACCAAGAAAGTCTTGTAATTGTAATGGGGACCCCGACAAACGCAGTCAAAGCATCTAACAATGAAATGCACACAATTACCGTTAGCAATGTAGGAGGAACACCTCCAGTTGCACCAAGCCCACCGCCCGCTGCGCCACCAACACCTGCCCCACAATCTGAAAGCGGGGGCGGTAGCACGGGACCGTTGGCATTGTTGGTATTGTTTTCAATGTTGGTTTGTAGGTTGCGACAAAGTAAAATTTAGCAAAGCAAGCGCCAAACAAGAGTGCTATGAATGAAGTGTCTTGTAGCGTTATGTGATTAATTGACCACAACTAATTAACCCTTAGGGTCTGTTAACCCTAAGGGTTGTTTATGTTTTTTGAGTTAAGAAGTCTTATTTACCTTTTTGAGCACTTTTTACTCGTCGCCCAATCAACGCTAAAGCACCGGTGAGGAAAACGATGAGCATGCTAGGAGTTGCGACTTGTATTGCATCTGAGCGTATATCTGTAAGGGCTAGACTCATGCTTGCAGTATTAAAAAAGCTACCCGTACCAAAATTAAAAACCGTCGCTTGAAATGAGCCAGTAAAAGAGGCAGTTGTACCCGCATCTAAGCGATAAACACTTTCAATAAGGCCGGAATCAGCGTCTGTTTCTTCTAAAAAGTCAGTAGAAATATTGCTGAATAAAATTTCTGCATCTTCAATGTCATTAAGGGCGAAAGCACTTTCTGCACCCGCATCGTCGTTTACATCATTGCCAATCGAAACCTGAGCTTGATGGTCAAAATTAAAACTAAAAAAGAAATCTGCGCTTTCTGCCAACATGTTGCTTATATTGACTGTAAAGTCATAGGCAATAAAGTCAAAGTCTACATCGACGTCAGTCGCGCCTATTGTCGAACTCAACAGCAATGGTTCTGTAAGACTGCCCATAACTGACGTAGGGCTGCTATTTGAGCCTAGACTTACCATACTGTTGTGACGCGAGGTAGTAACAAAAGACGAGAATTCATCCAACTCAATACTGACATCGACACTAACGCCATCGGGCAGTTTGATTAAGCCCGCCATTGATGAACACGAAAATGCGCCTAATAACGCAAAACTGATAATTTTCTTTAACGACATATAAATTCACATATAAATAACAAAGCTTATTAATAAAGTATATTTTATCAGATTGCAAATTTATCTCAGGTGAAATTAGATATCTGTATTTAAATTAAATATTATATAAAATCTTATTTGTATCGTGTTTTAACGGCTTTTTACATCGATTTAGTGAAAAATAAATTAATTCCCATCTTATAAAAAATTAAATATACAAAATGTAAATTATATGTGAATATAAATAAAAATGTTAAGCAAAGGTAAAATATCCATGAAAAAGCGTTTTTATAAGCTAGGCGCAATCGCGACTATTACGTCTATATTGAGTGTTGGTTTGACTGCGTCTTTGCACGCCCTTGAAGCCACAACAGTGGAAATCGATTTAGACACGCAGCAATATATTGGTGATATCTCAGAATTAGATCGCAGTAAATTTTTTAATCTCCATTCCCGCGCAGGCGATCCAGCGAGCACCGAAGTAGACGCATTATATCTGCGCAACGAACTGAATATACGTTATGGGCGTATTTTTTGGGGGCCAATGGCGGCTGCCGGTACGAGTGACTATCCAAGTACAGAAGCTGCTATGCGAGATGGCCCAAATGCTATTGCCAATGCTTTATCACACCCCTTGGCTGATTTTGCAGATAAGCGCACCGTATACACCGAACATCCTGCCTCAGTTTTACGAGAGGGCAACGATCCCGTTGATGGTTCAAGATGGGCAGCAGATTATTTTAGTTATTATTTCAATGACGACACGCGTCCATTGTTTTATGAACCAATGAACGAACCCTTTGTGCACGCCAGTGATTATGTAGACGGACCTTGGGACCCAGAGGCAAACGCGCAAGTGCGTTTGCATATGGCAAATTGGTTTTCTGAAATTGGTCAAGCATTTGATGCGCGCGGCCTCAGTACAAAGG
>CAZXTD010000123.1:0-13045 GCA_964643575.1 uncultured Glaciecola sp.
GTTAATGCTCTTTCTCACTACACCGACTGGACGGTAGGTCACGTGCATTCTGGTGCTTTAGGTTGGGTAGCCATGGTATCGATTGGTTCTATTTATCATCTTGTTCCTATTTTGTTTGGTCAACCCAAAATGTATAGCACCAAGCTGATTAACATCCACTTCTGGTTAGCAACAATTGGTGTGGTTTTATACCTCGTAGCAATGTGGATGTCGGGTGTACTTCAAGGCATGATGTGGAGAGCAGTAAATGCTGACGGGACACTCACCTACTCTTTTGTAGAGTCATTAGAAGCTTCTAAGCCATTCTATATAGTGCGCTTTATTGGTGGTCTATTTGTAGTGGCGGGTATGTTGATCATGGCATACAACTGCTGGAAAACTATCTTTGCGCCAAAAACTGAAGACGCTGCACAAACAGACGCAAATGCTGAGTTAGGAGTTGCCCAATGAAAAACCCACATGAGTTAATTGAAAAGAATGTTGGTCTACTAACAATTCTAGTTTTAATTGCGATTAGTTTTGGTGCAATGGCACAAATACTTCCGCTGATGTTTCAACAACAAGTACTAGAGCCAGTAAAAGGCCTCAAACCTTACACAGCGTTACAAATGGAAGGTCGCGATATCTACATCCGCGAAGGTTGCGTAGGTTGTCATAGCCAAATGATTCGTCCTTTCAGGGCCGAAACCGAACGCTATGGCCACTATTCGGTAGCAGGTGAATCGGTATGGGAGCGTCCATTTTTGTGGGGCTCCAAACGTACTGGTCCTGATTTAGCGCGTGTTGGCGGTCGTTATAGTGATGAATGGCATCGAGTACACTTGGTCGATCCAAGAACAGTTGTCCCTGAATCGAATATGCCAGGCTATCCTTGGTTAGAAACTAACATCCTTACGGGTGAAAACATTGCCAAAAAACTTGAAGTTAATCGCATGCTTGGCGTGCCTTACACCGACGAAGATATTGCAGGCGCCGAAGCCGCTGTTAAAGGTAAAACTGAGATGGAAGCTTTGATCGCATATTTGCAATCCCTTGGTACGGCACTTCAGTAAGGAGACTGGTATGGATCAAGGTATTATTGGTAGTATTTTCACAGTTGTTGTTTTTGTTGCATTCTTCGGTGCAGTTTATTGGGCATTTAATAGCCGCAATAAAGAAAAATTTGAAGAAGTCGCAGCCAGTATTATCAGCGATGATGATATTCAAGACGACAGCAAGTTAAGTAAAAAAGATCAGGAGTCATAAGCAAATGACTATGTTTTGGACAATATGGATTAGCGTAATCACCCTAGGCAGTATTGCAGGCTGCTATTGGCTTCTCAAGTGGTGTCTTGGCAACCACACCGGAGTCGCAGAAGGTGACGATATGGGCCACGAGTTTGATGGTATCGTGGAAATCAACAACCAGCTACCCAAATGGTGGACAAATATGTTTTATTTGACCATGGTTTGGGGTGTGCTTTACCTCATTGCCTACCCAGGCTTAGGCGCTTTTAAGGGCGTATTAGGATGGGAAAGCTCAAACCAAGGCGTATTAACGATTGCTGAATCGAATGAAGAATTGGCAAAAGATATCACCGAAGGCAACATCAACGAATACGCCCTTGAAATAAAGCTTGCACAAGAACGCTTTGATCCAATTTTTGCTGAATACGCAAAAACGCCGGTTGAGCAGCTAGCTTTGGTAGAAGAAGCTGTTGAAGTGGGTAAACGTTTGTTTATTCAAAACTGTGCACAGTGCCATGGTTCTGATGCTCGCGGCCAGCGTGGAGGCTTCCCTAACCTGACTGACAACGATTGGTTGTATGGTGGGTCGGGCGACAAAATCAAAGAAACTTTGATTAAAGGCCGTCAAGGCGCAATGCCAGGTTGGTTACCCGCATTTGGTGAACAAGGTATCAAAGAAATCGTTGCTTATACCTTGAGCTTAAGCGGCCGAGATGTTGATTCAGGCTTAGCGACTGCAGGTAAAACACGCTTTGTTGCTTGCGCTGCGTGCCATGGCATGGACGGTAAAGGTAACCAAATGCTTGGTGCGCCTAACTTAACAGACAACATTTGGCTATATGGCGGTACTGAAAAGGCGGTCACTCACACCTTAAATTATGGTCGTAATGGGGTAATGCCAGCTTTTAACGAGACATTAGGTGAAGACAAAGTGCACGTAGTTGCCGCTTATGTTTACAGCTTGTCTCAGTAAGCTATTGACCCAATATTATTGCTATAAAGTAGCGAAATAGTTAGACTTAAAGCCTCGTTTTGCGGGGCTTTTTTATGCAAACACCTTTAACATTTTGAGTAACTAATTTATGCAAGAAATTGATAACAAACCTTGGTATAAGCAGTTTTGGCCTTGGTTTTTAATTGCCATTCCCTGCTCTTCACTTATTGTTGGCTCCCAAGTTTTCAGACTTGCGATGGATGGCACAAATAGTATGGTGGTCGACGACTATTATAAAGAAGGTAAAAGCATCAACGCGCGCCTTGATAAAATCGTCAAAGCCCAAGAACTCAATATAAAAACGTCTTTAAGTATTCAGCCCGGAAACATCGCCCTAAGCTTTGAGTCGGGCGCGCCGACAAGCGGCGAAGCCCTTCAGCTTGATTTTTTCCACGCAACACAGGAAGCAAAAGATATCGTTGTATTACTTACACGCGATGCAAATGGCATTTATCGTAGCAACGAAGAATTCATTATTAGCGGAAAATGGCGCCTGCGCTTAACGCCTTTAGACGAGAGTTGGAAGATACAAAAACGACTTGTATTACCCCAAGCCAAAGCTTTCGCCTTTAATCCCGAGTTATAATAGAGATAACCAGAAGTAAATGAGCATACAAATTGCGTCCGGACACTGTTTTCACTGCGGCTTACCTACGCTTGGTGTAACCGATTACCCCGTTATTATTAGTGACATTACACATGAAATGTGTTGCCCTGGATGTCAGGCGGTGGCACAAGCTATAGTAGACAATGGCTTAGTTAACTACTACGAATTTAGAACTGAACCCGCTGCGCGCGGCGACGCTGCATTAGCTAACACGATGTCACAACTCGCAGTATATGATGAGCCTGAATTACAAGAAGAGTTTGTCTTTGACGAAGGTAAACACAAACAAATACAGCTAACGGTAGAAGGTATCACGTGTGCGGCGTGTGGTTGGTTAATAGAAAAACAACTGGCTAAGGTAGCGGGCATAAAACAAGTGTCAGTGAATGTGTCTTCACGCAGAGCTTCGGTATCGTGGGATAACGAAGCGCTGAAGTTGTCAGGTATATTATCTAAACTTAAATCAATAGGCTATGAATCTTTACCCTTTCAGGCTGATAATCATGAAGCTTCGTATAAAAAAGAGCAAAAATCCTACTTAAAAAAACTTGGCCTCGCGGGCATTATGACCATGCAAGTGATGATGATAGCGATGGGGCAATATTTTGATATTTTAGGCAACATCGACGCAGACGCTATCGCATATTTCAATGCAATTATTTTGCTGTTAACGACGCCAGGGGTTCTATACTCAGGCAGTATATTTTATGTGAGCGCTCTTAAAGCAATTCAAGCCAAAAGCGTCAACATGGATGTGCCTATTACTATCGCGATTTTAGCGACTTATATTGCAGGCGTGATGTCGGTTAACGCAAGCACCGGCGAAGTATATTTTGAATCTATCTGCATGTTCGTGTTTTTCCTTCTAATTAGTCGCTTTTTAGAACACCGCTCTCGTCACCGAGCAACGCTAATCTCATCTAATATGCTTAAACTCATCCCGGTTACGGCCAATAAAAAGTCCGTTAGTGAAGGCACCAATCAAGGCTCGGAAGCATGGACGGCAGTTCTAGCGAAACAATTGGAGGTGGGCGATATCGTGCTAGTTAAGGCTGGCGAAACCGTGCCTATCGACGGCAGTATAATTGAAGGTAAAAGTACCTTTGACGAGTCTATGCTCACAGGAGAGTTTGAACCTGTAACAAAACAAGTGGGTCAAAACGTATTTGCAGGCTCAGTAAACCAGCAAGGCGCGATTACCCTCAAAGTTAATGTTACGGTCAAGCACGCTATGATGAATGAAATTATCCGTTTGCAAGAAATGGCAATGGGTAACAAACCTAAAATAGCAGCGGTGGCCGACGTTCTATCAAGATATTTTGTTTTTGCGGTGTTACTAATATCTGCACTTACTTACACCTATTGGTATTTACAAGATGATCCGCACGCATTTTGGATTACTATTTCGGTGTTAGTTGCCACCTGCCCTTGCGCGCTCGGTTTGGCAACGCCATCTGCGTTAACATGTGCGATGGCAAAACTAAACCAAATGGGGGTATTGCTTAAACGAGCTGACGCGCTCGAGCAAATCACGCAAACAACCGATCTTGTATTTGATAAAACAGGAACCTTAACCGAAGGGAAATTTTCTATTCAGGCGCGCTGGATTAATTCGCAAATAGCGCAAAATTGTTACCAACAATTTTTTGCTGGCTCGAGCAAAGATATTGACGAGTTTACTGAAGATGAATTAAATACATTTGTTTTGGCACTTTCACATGCTGTTGAACAGCGCTCTGAGCACCCAATATCGGTGGCATTTGCTAGAGAATATGACGAATCTGCATCGTCAAGCAACAACAATAAGCTTAAGACTCTGTTTGATATGATTGTGCTCCAACAAATTAAGATCGAAATTGGAAAAGGAATAAGTGCTCAAATTAAGCTTGGCAGAAATGATAGTGATACGGGTCAAGAGTCAACTATAAAAATGGGCTCAGCTAAATTTGTGCTTAATTCTCAAGGCGAGTCTAAAGGCATCCAAGATGAGATAACTGGCGCTAATGTGCTATTAAGTATAGATGATGTTGTATTAGCCGCTTTTTGGGTAACCGATACTGTGCGTGATGATGCAATTAATACCATTGCTAAACTCAAGCAAAAACGCTTACAAATACTTAGTGGCGATACTCAGAACAATGTGGAAGATGTCGCATCGATTTTAAACATTGAGCATTCTATTGGCGACAGTACGCCGTCTGCTAAACTCGCTTATATTAAGTCTCTTCAACAAAGCGGTAAGCGCGCAATTATGTTGGGAGATGGTATAAACGATGCACCGGTTTTGGCTGCGGCAGACGTTTCAGTTGCTGTTGGAAATGCATCTGATTTAGCTAAAAACGCAGCCGATGTTGTGTTGTTGAATCCAAAGCTTTCGTCTTTAGTTGATTTAATAGAAATGGCCGCGCGGACAAAACAAAAAATCAAACAAAATATTGCATGGGCATTATCGTATAACCTGTTAGTGTTACCTTTTGCGGTGAGTGGTTTACTCACACCTTGGCAGGCTGCGCTAGGTATGTCGTTAAGCTCCATTATAGTCGTGTACAACTCAACGCGTTTGATGCGTTAAGCACTACGTCTGAACAACTTCACTTAAGGATAAACGTCCAAATGAGCGTCATATATGTACTAATTCCTATCGCCGTTATCATTGTTGCTATCGCAATCGGTATCTTTTTTTGGGCAGTAAAATCAAATCAGTTTGACGACCTAGAGCGACAAGGACACAGTATTTTGTTTGATGATGATATTAAAAAACCAGAATCAAAAGCGAGTGCAAGCGAAAACAATAAGTCTAATGATATCTGAATTAAATTTACTTTCTGCTTTCCTTATAGGCCTCGCTGGGGGCGTCCATTGCGTTGGTATGTGCGGCGGTATTGCAGGGGCGTTTACCTTTGCCATACCAAAAGGAGCAAATATTGCGCCCTATCTTGCGGCGTATAATTTTGGCCGAATATTTTCTTATACACTTGCCGGTGCGGTTACCGGTTTACTCGGCAGTATTTTTAGTGCGTCTATTCTTACAGGTTTAGCCATTCTACAAAGTATTAGTATTGTATTTTTGTGTTTACTCGCTTTGTATATCAGCGATGTTTTTAAAGGCCTGCTTGTATTAGAAAAAGCAGGCGCAAAATTATGGGCATATTTGGCGCCTATTGGTAAACGCTTTATTCCGTTTAAAAACCCGCTTTCAACGGTTGCTTACGGCATGATTTGGGGGTGGTTGCCATGCGGTTTAGTCTACTCTGCACTAACCTGGTCATTAGCAGCAGGTAGCATGCAGCAGGGCGCACTAGTCATGCTGTTTTTTGGCTTGGGTACATTGCCTGCGTTGATTGCGTCGAGTATTGGAGCGAGCTTTTTACTTCCCTTTTTGCAAAATATCGTGACACGTCGTTTGGTTGCCATCATGTTATTTTTATTCGCATTATTTTTGACCTTTAATCTTTTTCACGGTATAAAGTGATCTAAATACTTAAAAAAGTGTATTGCCATGGCTCATTCTTCCGAACTCTCCATTCACTGTCAAAGTTGTAGTTTTAGTCATCTCTGCTTGCCTGTTAGCCTCAATAAAAACGAATTAGACCAGCTCGACGAGATAATAGAGCGCAAGCGTCCATTACATAAAAATGATAAATTAGTCACCGCTGGTGAAAAGTTTCATTCATTGTATGCGGTAAGATCTGGTTCTTTTAAGTCTTATATTAGCGATACTGATGGCGTAGAGCAAATAATCGGTTTTCACTTTCCTGGTGATATCATTGGGTTTGATGCACTTAAGGATGAGACTCACCATAGTTATTCGCAAGCTCTCGAGACAGCAATGGTTTGTGAATTGCCTTACGATACGCTTGAAACTGTGTCCAACACTTATCCAAAGCTCAGACAACAAATCATGCGATTTATGAGTTCTGAAATAAAACATGACCATGATTTAATGATGTTGTTGAGTAAACGTAGCGCTGAAGAACGACTCTTACACTTTATTAATCACTTATCTGAACGGTTTGACGAGCGAGGCTATTCTGCCAAACAATTTAATCTGTCGATGACTCGAAACGAAATTGGCAACTATTTAGGTTTAACCGTAGAGACTATTTCTCGACTGCTGACTCGCTTTCAAAAAGAGAACTTAATTGCTGTTGATGGCAAATTAATCACCATTCTTGACTTTGAAGGCATTAAACAGCGAATGCCCGAGAATGAAATCGCGGTTAAGGCAGTTAGCTGCTAAAACTGAATAAAAACAAGGTCTTTTATTGATCTTAAGCAAGGTGGTTGAATGCAAAGCTTAACCACCTTTTTTATACTAGACATGAATAGCCCAATGGAGAATATGCATGTCTGTATACCAAAGAATCTTGGTCGTAATAGACCCTCATCACAACGATCAGCCCGCACTCACTCGTGCTTTATTTCTCGCCGATAAATATAAATCGCAAATAACAATCGTCTCATGCATTTACGATCCCAATTACGATTTTACCAATTTGTTAGGAAAAGAAGAACGCAAAGCAATGAAAAGTGCGCTAATTGTGCATGAACAAGAAAAATTAAATGAATTGCTGACGCAACATGAATTATCTGAACTCACTAATACTGTAGTGGTATGGCACAAAAAACTTTACCAAGGAATTATCGATACGGCGCAAACGCATCATTGTGATTTAATCATTAAAAGTACCAAGCAACACAACAAATTATCCCAAAGGATATTCACGCCAAACGACTGGAAACTACTTCGTAATAGTCCAGTAAATGTGCTGATGGTTAAAAACCATGATTGGCCTATAAACGGTAACATCGTTGCTGCGTTAAGCGTTGAAAATAGCGATTCAAGTCATGAGTGCTTGAGTCAATTAGTCAGCGATGAATCAAAAGATATTGCGACAATTGTTCAAGCTAAGCTGCATTTGGCAAACTCATTTGCCGGTGCTCCGACACACATCAGTGTAGAAGTCCCTACGTTTTCTGCTCAATCTTATAATGCAAACCTCCAAGAGCGCCACGAAGGGTTGATAGGTAAGATTGCGAGCAATATCAATGTAGAAGAACAGAATATTCACATAAAAGAAGGCTTACCTGAAGATGTCATCCCGTCTATCTGTCACAAACTTGATGCAGAACTTTTAGTTTTGGGCTCTGTTGGCCGCTCAGGTTTATCTGCCGCCTTATTGGGTAATACAGCTGAACATATTATTGATAAAGTAATCTGCGACACATTGGTAGTTAAACCGCACAAGCAACAAAAGTAAGATAAGAAGCTTACTCAGCAAGTTTTTTGTATATCTGGGCATGACGGTAAACTCTTACCCGTCATGCTTTGCTTAGGCTATTGGGCGCAAACTACCTATTTTTGAATACGGGTAAAAATTCGACATCAAATTATTTTCTATTTGCGATATAATTAAGCGTGTCCAATTTTTCTTAGCGTTTATGTCAGTCAAAACTAAAACCACCTATAATTTTAATAAACTTCAAAAACGTATTCGTCGCGAGACGGGTAAGGCCCTTATCGACTTTAATATGATTGAAGACGGCGATAAGGTGATGGTCTGTGTATCGGGAGGCAAAGATAGCTACACTTTACTAGACGTGCTGATGTATTTTCAGCGCATTGCACCCATCAGCTTTAGTATTATCGCTGTCAACTTAGACCAAAAACAACCCGGTTTTCCTGAAGAAGTATTGCCACAATATTTGGAGTCACTCAACGTAGAATACCTAATTGTTGAGGAAGACACCTATTCTATTGTTAAAGATAAAGTGCCAGAAGGTAAAACAACCTGTTCTCTTTGTTCTCGTTTACGCAGGGGCATTCTTTATAAAACGGCCAACGAACTCAACGCGACTAAGATTGCGCTTGGTCATCATCGAGACGATATGATTGAAACAATGTTTTTAAATATGTTTTATGGTGGAAAGCTAAAGTCTATGCCACCAAAATTGTTAAGTGATAATAATGAGCATGTTGTTATTCGTCCCCTTGCCTACTGCCACGAAAACGATATACAAAAATACGCCGACGCACTTGAGTTCCCTATTATCCCTTGTAATTTATGTGGTTCTCAAGAAAACCTTCAACGCAAAAATATCAAAATGATGTTGCAAGACTGGCAAAAACGTTTCCCTGGTCGCATTGAATCAATGTTTAAAGCGATGCAAAACATTGTGCCCTCACACATGCTCGACCAATCTTTATTTGATTTCAAAAGCCTCTCAAGCGGCTCTGATTATAACGGTGAAGCTGATATCGCATTTGATGCGCCCACAATTACAAACGACACTATTGCACACACGGCAATCAACGATAGGTTTGCTAAAAACGTTTCCGCTATTGATATAAAACAGGATTTATTGTGAAAATTGGACTCGCACTGGGCGCTGGCGCTGCAAGGGGCTGGGCACACATTGGCATCATAAAAGCCTTGCAAGACATTGGTGTAAAGATAGATGTTATCGCCGGCTGTTCTATTGGAGCGTATGTTGGTTCAGCGTTTGCCAGCGGTAAAATAGACGACCTTGAAGAATGGGCCAATTCGCTTACCGAATGGCAAGTATTTAGCCTTTTGGGCATTGGTTTTAGAAGAGGCGGTTTAGCGAGCGGTCAAAAGGTATTTGAAAAGCATAAACTCGATTTTTGTGCTCCCACTTTTGAGTCAATGAATATCCCTTTTACGGCAGTTGCTACTGATTTATATTCAGGTAAAGAAGTTATTTTCAATAAAGGCGATATTAACGATGCGATACAAGCATCTTGTGCAATCCCAGCTTTATTTGCTCCCATCGAGCATGAAGGCCGATGGCTGGTAGACGGCGCTATCGTAAACCCGGTGCCTGTTAATCAGTGCCGTCAATTAGGTGCTGATTTTGTGATTGCGGTTAACTTGAGCGCAGACTTTAGACCGCAGCTTATCGAAAAATTTGAAACAGAACATGAGCAAAGCCAACAAAAAACCGACACTTTTTTGAAAAATGCGAGCGGCGGCTTTATGAAGCAGTGGTTTTCTCCTGATGTACGACCGAATAAGAAACAAGCACCTGGCATCATGAGTGTCATGAGTAGTTCTTTAGAAATTTTACAAGCGCGAGTCACCCGCTCAAGACTTGCCGGCGACCCTCCCGACTTATTGATTGAGCCACAATTAAGAGATGTGGGTTTGCTAGAATTTCATAGAGCGGAGGAACTCGCCATTAAAGGCCGGCAGGCTGTAGAGCGTATTGCCGAACAAATTAAATATCAACTGGATATCAAAGATGTTGACGTAAGCCCTCAAGAGTTGATTGCTCACAATCTTCAACTTGAAGAAGACAAAAACTCTCTGGGTCAAGAAACTGAAAAACCATCAAACATACAAACGCCTGAAGATAAGACGAGCTCATAGCGATAACGCTCCAATTCAGACTATTTGTAGGGCTACTTGTTCGTTATTGCGGTTATGCGTAACGGCTTGCTTACCAAGCGCAGGCTATCATTCGACTGAATCTGCTCTTGATTTAAGAGGAGTGCTCCTCCCTCAACATTAATACCGCTTATTGATACACTTTCTTGGTCTACGTCATCTAAATAGAATTTTAAGCCAATTACTTTTGGCATCATAAAAGATAACAGCCCACCCATCTCTTCAAAAAATGCAGTGTATTGGTCAAACAGATATTGAAGTTCAGTTCGACTATACTCTATGCTTAGATATTCAGGTTTGGTTTCTAACTGAACCGACATATCACAAATGTTTGCGGCTTCCTGTAATTCGATAATAACTTTTGCTTTAGCAAGTCTTAAAATTTTATCAGATGGCACTGTAAAGCGGTTTTCTTTAGACACCTGTAAAGGGAGCTGCTGCTTTTGTGTACTTATATGCGCTTCTTCTATTTGGCATAATTCACCGCTTCTAATATTTAAAAAGCCAAACGCAAACTGCAATGCCTCGGTGTCTTCACCTTTTAGTTTGTTTACGTGACTATAAAAACTTTTATAGTCGACCTCTAAGGTTTCAGCTTTCGCCGTTAGGTGCGTCATACCGAGTGACGCACAAGCACTAATAACAAATAAAAGTTTTCGGATTGGTGTTGCTATTAACTTCATGAAGCAATTAGGTCCTTATTTATTCTTATCATATGTCTTAGTTCGTCGACATACTCTTGGCCACGTTCAGAATACTTTGTTAACCCTTCAGCTAAAGCGTTTGCCGTAATTGGTTTTTGATTATTTCTATGCTTTAGGCGAATAAGTCGCATGTCTTTGTAAGCTGGATGGCTGTTTAGCGTACGCATGTATTCGTACATACCGCTTGATAGGTCGTCAAATTTAGCCACCTCATGGCTCGCGCCTTCGTTGCGACGACTCGGCACAAAACCACAACCGGTTCTAAAGCACCACAAACCAAAGAAATTGTAGCCCTGGGTGGCGAATCGAGATGTACCCCACGCAGATTCATTTGCAGTCTGCACTAATACTAACTCAATCGGAATGATATCGATTTTACGTAAAAGCTCTTCATAAATTTTTTCTGAATCTTGGTTGCCTTTAACGCGATATTCTTTTAGTAAAAATGCCATATCTTCTTGTTGGGATTCGGTTAGTTCTTCACCTGAAATTTCTTTAGCTCTGTAACCTTGAACAAGACCCCGAAGTTTCATGATATAGGCGTTTTGCGCCTCTACTGCAGGTCTTAAATAATCAAAAAATGCGGATTTTTTATCTTCGATCCTCGCATATTGGTTGAAGTCAGGAACTGGCTCATCTGCATTTTCAACCATTGGGATATCTTCGACAATGCTAGGCTCGGGTTGAAGTAGCCACACGCCAATTATAACGGCTATAACCGATACTAGGGTAAGAATTAGAATTTTCAATTTATGCATCAAAAACGCCCTCCTTTTCAATTTTGTCTTTAGCGCTTGCGTCCTCTTCGTTTTCGTTTCCTGAATTGTCATCTTCTACCTGATCGCAAAATAAGTCTTCGTAGAGTATTGCTTTAACGTTGAAGTACAGCGGACCAATCCACAAATAAGCAAAGCCTAAACTAAACATCACAACTATCATTAGTAAAATAAAAATACCGCATAATGATAACATTTTTCCAAGATACGTGTTGACTACGCGTGCTGAGTAAATAATCGCACTAATAGGACCTAGCTTTTTATCTGCCATTAACGGCAACATAAATACGGTGGCGGTAACAATATACAGAGCTGGCAAGACAAAAAGCATTAAGCCCATACTCGCCGCCATCGACACTAATAACGAGGCTAGAAACAAGCGAGGCAACAAACGGTAATACCAAAACATATCAGTGAAGCTATATTTTTGTTTTCGTATTGAAAAAATCGCTAACATGCTGACACCCGTCCATAACGGAGAGAGCAAGACAGTCATGGTGAGTTCTATTGTTGCTTGTTGGGTGCCAGTGAGGCCTGTTTCAGGGTCAAGTAATTGAGCGACGTCAGTAATGCCAAAGGTATCGATAAAAATTAACCATACGGCAATAAACAAAGCAATAATACACAGTAAGGCTTGTACTAACGACCAGTTATTAATTTTCGATTGTGCCAAAGCCCGTTTAAAGACTTGGCCAATATCGAAGTCATAGTCTTTTTTGACAGGAAAATCTTGCTTTGGGTCTAGCATATATAAATCGATGACTCTTAGGTTAAATAGATGATTGTTTTACGCTGTGATTGGGGCTTAATGAAAAACCTTTTATTGCCACACCAATATTACAGCCATAATAATTAGCACTAGCCCCATTATACGATCAAACCAGTGCCCTTGTCGTTGATACGCAAGACGAATTTTTTGGATGTTTGTTATTAAAGACAAAAAACAAAACCATATTCCCGTGGCAACAGCTAAGTAGACACCATAAAAAACTTTTGTCTCTAACGCGGTCGAGCTGGGTATAGCGGCAGTAAAAAGAGCTAAAAAAAACAAAGTCGCCTTAGGGTTGAGTCCGTTTACTAAAAAACCCAGTCCAAATGCACGATACCATGTAGAGCGTGCTATTGGTCCATCAATATCTTGCTCACTTGTGCTTGTCTTATTTGTTTGGGGCTGACTACGAAGTGCAGATACACCAATGTACAAGAAATAGGCGGCGGCAACGTAAAGCAAAATTTGATACAGCCATGGTGTACTCCGTATCACAATGCTTATACCTAAAATGGAATAGGTAACATGTAACAAAATACCGCAGGCAATTCCAAAACTA
>CAZXTD010000124.1:0-3075 GCA_964643575.1 uncultured Glaciecola sp.
CGATTTTTTCTCGAGCAGCTCGATGTCTTCGACTAGTGCTTGGTTGTTGCGTAAAAAAGCGTAATTGAGTTTGGTGTCACCTTCTACCAAGGCATGCCTAATAAACAACTCACGTGACTCACTCAGGTTAATATTGGCATAATTAATAAGGCGGCGATTGATTATAGGTAAGCCATACAAAGTTGCATTCATGTAGGCCATCACGCTGCCTCTTTTCTTACTCCAATGGGCCTCAACATAGTTGTATTTCATCAAATGTTTAGCGATGGGTTCAAGCCAATCAACATCAATTTTTGCGACTTGCCGTGCATACAAAGCAGAGGTCTCAACAATTTCCGCCGCCATCATCCACTTGGGCTGACTTTTAAAAACAGCCGACCCAGGAAATATTTTAAAACGACTATTGCGGGCACCTAAATACTGGTGGTTAGCGTCTTTTAGGCCAATCTGAGCGAGTAAGCCAATTGCCATCGAAGCATGAATACTTTGATAACTCGCTTCACTGCTATTTAACCTAAGGCCAACCGATACCAGCATATGCTTAACTTGATGGACAATGTCCTGCCACTCACGCATGCGTTGATAATTGATGAAGTGTTGGCTACACCATTTTCGCAGCTGGTTTTGCGTACGCTCTTTTTGCTCAGCTTTAAATGCTTCAAATAAATTCAGTAAACCCAGTAAATCTGAGTCTTTATCTGCAAATTCTGCGTGGGCCAAATCGGCTTTTTGTTGCTTGTCTTGAGGCCGTTCTTTTGGATCTTGTACGCTGAGCCCGGCGGTGACCACCATGACTTCATACACTGCATCAAACTGCGCCGCTGATAGCAGCATGCGTGCATATTTGGGATCAAGAGGTAAACGACCCATTTTACGACCCACATCTGTGAGCTTTAAGCGCTGACTATTGGGCACTAGCGCTTGTAAGTCCTGCAACAAACGAATGCCGTCTTTGATAAATTTTTCTTCTGGTGCTTGGATAAAATCAAACTGCTGTATTTCACCAAAACCTAAGGCTAGCATTTGCAATATAACGCTACTTAAGTGGGTGCGCGTAATCTCAGGATCGGTAAACTCATCGCGTGACAAAAAGTCTTGCTCTGAGTAAAGACGAATACATATCCCTTCAGACGTTCTGCCGCAGCGCCCTGCCCTTTGTTTTGCAGAGGCTTGCGAAATAGGTTCAATTGGCAGGCGCTGTACTTTTAAGCGGTGACTGTATCGAGACATTCTAACAAGCCCCGTATCTACTACATATTTAATACCTGGCACCGTCAATGATGTTTCAGCTACGTTGGTCGACAATATAATGCGGCGCTGGCCTTTAGGATGAAATACTTTTTGTTGGTCACTGCCAGATAAACGTGCATAAAGCGGTATCACTTCGGTATTTCGATATTGCTTTTTAATGAGCGCCTGTTGAGTTTCTCTGATTTCTCGTTCACTGCTTAAAAAAACCAACACATCACCGCGCGGATGGCTAAACAATTCATCTATGGCAAGTGCAATTGCTTCTACTTGGTCTTCGGCTAAGTTGTCTTGTACATACGTTCTATATTGAATATCGACCGCATAGCTGCGCCCGCTCACCTCTACAATGGGTGCATTGTTAAAATGCGTAGAAAAGCGTTCAGGGTCTATAGTTGCAGACGTTATGATAACTTTCAGATCACGACGTTTGGGTAATATTTGTTTCAGATACCCTAACAAAAAGTCGATATTTAAGCTGCGTTCGTGAGCTTCATCAATAATGATAGTGTCATATTGATTTAAAAAACGGTCTTGTTGAATCTCGGCGAGCAACATACCGTCGGTGAGCAATTTCACGAGGCTTAAGTCAGAAACCTGCTCTGAAAACCTGACTTTACAACCAACCACATCGCCAAGGTTTGACCCCAGTTCTTCTGCTATTCTATTGGCGACGCTACGTGCCGCGAGCCTGCGCGGCTGGGTATGAGCAATCATGCCCGCT
The DNA here is from genome assembly GCA_964643575.1 of uncultured Glaciecola sp. Taxonomy (GTDB): domain Bacteria; phylum Pseudomonadota; class Gammaproteobacteria; order Enterobacterales; family Alteromonadaceae; genus Glaciecola. The sequence continues at coordinate 1,973 of CAZXTD010000124.1, forward strand.
CTGCCTCGCCCGAGCTCCAAACACATTTTAGGGATTTGCGTGGTTTTTCCGGAGCCAGTTTCGCCTGCGATAATGACAACCTGATGCTTTTCGATTAAGGCCTTAATATCGTCCTTTTTATCAGAAACAGGCAGCGGCGGATATTCAATGTTTACGTCTTGCGCTTGGCGAGCACTCAATAGCGCTGCCGACTTTGTCACGCTCTGCGATAGGCTTATTGCTTGTTTTTGGCGCTGCTTGGTATCGGTAAGTCTTTTTAGCTGCTGGTGTTTGCGCGAAAATGCGAACCTATCGCGCAGCATGCACGCATTTAGGTCAATGGTTTCATTTAGATTCATTAATTTACAACCTACTTCTTAAGCAACACCAAAAGCATGCGCCATAATACCTGTTTAAAATATGACTGCTTTCGTAAAAATCTTGGGCGCAGTATACACGAGGCATAGTTGCAGCAAAACATCATGGTTTAATCAATCTATACGAAATTAGTGCACTGAGTAGATGAACGAATATCAAAACTAATGATGAGAGTCTAAGCGGACGTAAATGTCCGCTTGAGTTGTCGGGTTTACTATAAAGTTCTTAGTTGTCTTTGTAGATAAGCACACTTACATTGCCAGCGCTATCAATGCTACCTCTGTACATACCAGGCGTATTAAAGGGCATTGCAATGTTTCCCTTTGCGTCCATTGCGATTATACCGCCGCTACCTGCTTTCGCATTAAGCACATCAAAAATAACCGTATTAGCAGCCTCTTCTAAACTGACACCTTGATATTTTACCCGTGCGCAAATATCGGCTGCAACATTGTGCCTGATGAAATATTCGCCATGACCCGTTGCTGATACGGCGCAAGATTCATTGTCTGCATATGTGCCGGAACCGACAATTGGTGAGTCGCCAACGCGGCCAAAGCGTTTTGCGGTCATTCCACCTGTCGATGTGCCTGCAACCAAGTTACCGTTTGCATCTAGTACAACAGCGCCAACGGTGCCAAACTTAAAATCTTGATAAGCAATAAGCTCATTGGCACCTAAACTTGGGTTACTGGCAGACTCAGTTTCGATGATGCGTTTTTTCGCACGCTGCAGTGCCTCAAACC